>JBJTJS010000390.1:0-4800 GCA_046096085.1 bacterium | reverse complement strand
CCTGGGTGCCGTACTCGCGCATCGTCCACTCGTTGTCCGCCACGTGGTAGAGGTAGACCTCGCGATCCGAGCCGTCCTTGCCCTTGCCGGTGACCCACAGCCCCGCGCAGGTCTTGCCGCTCATGCGGTCCCCCAGGGTTGCCGGATCGGGCAGGCAGGCAGCGACCACGTCACGCGGGCTCACCTTCTGCCCGCGCACGGTCACGGGGTCGGTGCGGTCGAGGCCGAGTTTGTGCAGCGTCTTGAGGATCTCGATGAACTCGTCGCCGAGGCCGTACTTGAACGTGACCCGCTTGCACTGGATCCACCGGGGCATGAGGAGGACCTCCTCGTGCTCCACGTTGACGCACTCCACGGGGCCGATGCCGTCGGGGAATTCGAAGACCTCGGCGCCGGAGAACGGCGGCGTGGTGAACCAGCCGCGATCCTTCTCCCAGACGACCGGCGGGTTGAGGCACTCCTCGATGGTCGTCCAGATCGAGAGGCTCGGAGCGAAGTCGTACCCCGAGACGATGAGGTTGGCACCGTCGCGGACGCCCAGCTCATCGATCTCGGAGAAGAGGTGATCGGCGGCGTAGCGGGCGAAGACATCCGCCAAACCGGGCTCCACGCCGATGCCGCACAGCGCGAGCAGTCCGCGCTCCTCCCACGCCGGAGACTTGTCGAACTGCTCGTCCCCCAGCTTCACGAACGTGTCGCTGTGGGGACGCTCCGGGTGGGGCCGCGACAGGCTCATGGCCGTGTCGAGGTAGTTGCACCCGGCATCGAAGGCCCCGTCGAAGATCGGCATGTTGAACCGCGGATCCACCACGTTGAGGACATGGGTGATCCCGTGCTCGCGGCACAGCGCGGAGACCGCCTCCCGGTCCGAGGCATCCAGGGCCACGGCCGAGAACCGCGGGTCCCCGGTGCGCGCGGCCGCGGCCTCGGCCTTCGCGAGGTCGTAGTCGGCGCAGATCCACTTCTCGAAGAAGTCGCGACGCCGCGCGATGAGGGCGGCGGAGGTTCCCACCCCTCCCGCGCCGACGGCCAGCACGCGCATGCTCATGCGTTGTCCTCTCGATCGGCCAGCAGGGGCTGGCGTGGGTCCCAGGCCGGACCGCCGGCCGCGTCAGCTCGGCGGCGGGCCATCGCGGACAGCGCCTCGTGGACGACGCGGCTGCCCAGCAGCGCGGTGATGTCCGCGTGGTCGTACGGCGGCGAGACTTCGACCACGTCCATACCCACGACAGGCAGCTCGAGGCAGATGCGCCGCACCGCGTCGAGGAGCTGCCGCGACGACAGGCCCCCCGGCTCCGGGGTACCGGTGCCCGGGGCGTGGCCCGGGTCGGCCACGTCGATTTCGACGGAGAGGAAGATCCCGTCGCACTCGTCGAGCGCGATCTCGAAGGCCTCGCTGAGGCATTCGTCGAGGCCGCGCGTGACGATCTCGGTCATCTCGAAGGACCGCATGCCCTGCTGGGCCATCCAGTCGAGCACGTCGGGCGGGGGCCAGTAGCCACGCAGCCCGATCTGGAGGAAGCGGTCGCCCCGGGCCGCTCCGGACTCGATGAGCCGGCGCATGGGCTGCCCATGGCCGATGAGCGACCCGAACTCCACGTCGCCGGTGTCGGCGTGCGCGTCGAAGTGCAGGACCGAGACCCTCCCCCAGCCTCGGGCCCGTGCCACGCCGGTCACGTCCGGCCAGGTGACCGTGTGGTCGCCGCCGAGCACCAGGGGCATCGCTCCCGCTTCGGCAACCCGCTGGACGACGGCCTCGAGATCCGCGCACGAGCGCGCGGCGTCGCCGCTGAACATCTCCACGTCCCCGCCGTCGACAACCCGTAGGTCGGTGAGCCCGTCGGTGCGCAGGGCCAGGGACGGCCGGGATCCGTCGTGACCGAGGTAGCAGGCTATCCGCAGGGCCTGCGGCCCGAAGCGCGCTCCGCTGCGGTACGACGTCCCGCCGTCGAACGGCGCCCCGATGATGACCACGTCCGCGTCGGCGTAGGTGGCCGGCTCGTCGAGGTCGCACCTCGGCACCCCGAGGAAGGTGAGGTCCGGGCCGTACTGGCCTCCGTAGCGCGCCACGGTTTCACCCTAGCCGGGGTCAGCGGGCAGCGCCGACCAGTGGCGAAAACGGTCAGCTGTCGAATCCGAGCCCCAGGGCATCCAGGGTGCGCAGCCACGCGTTGCGGCGGCCCTGGTGCTCGTCCGCCCGGCTGATCGACCACCGGGTGATCCCGACGCCGATCGATCGCAGGGGCTGGGGCGGGAACGGCAGGGGCTTGCGGCGGACCATCTCCAACTCCGTCCGCTCGGTCCGCTCGCCCCAGAGCCGGTCGAGCCTCACCTGTGCGCCGAAGCGGGAGGCGCCGACTCCGAGGCCGGTGAAGCCGAGCGAGTACGCGACCCGACCGTCCAGCGCGGTTCCCCAGAAGGCCGAGAAGCGCGAGCACGTGTCGATGGCCCCGGACCAGCCGTGGGTGAAGCGGATCCCCTCCAACTGCGGGAAGGTCCATAGGAAGTGCTGGGACAGCAGGGCGAGTGCCTCGGGGTTGTGCTCGCGGTGCGGCCCGAAGTCGCCGTAGTAGGACGCGTCGTACCCGCCCCAGAGGATGCGGCCGTCCTCGGTGACCCGGTAGTAGTGGAACTGGTTGCCGAGGTCGGTCATGGCCTCGCGGTCGCCCCAGCCGATCGACGCGCGCTGCTCGGCGGTCAGCGGCTCGGTCATGAGCACCGAGTCGTAGACCGGCAGGACGTACCAGCCCAGCCGGCGCAGGAGAGGCGGATAGGCGCTGGTCGCCAGCGCCACCCGATCGGCGGTCACGACGCCGTGGTCGGACCGGACTTCCACCGTCGCGCCGTCGCGCTGCACCCCGCGCACTGGGCTGAGCTCGTGCACCCGCACCCCGCGACGCTCGCAGGCGGCCGCGAGGCCCCAGGCGAACCGCGCCGGGTCGGCGAGGGCCACCCCCTCGGGATCCATGAGCGAGCCGAGGTAGGTGGGAGAGTCCACGCGGGCACGGGTGGCCTCCGCGTCGAGCTCCTGCAGGGTCACTCCGGCCCGGGCCGCCTCCTCGATGGCCGCGGGGATCCCGGCCACCTGGTACGGCTCCACCGCGGCAGAGAGCTCGACGACGCGCCGGAAGTCGCACTCGATCGCCTCGCCCTCGATCGTGGCCTGGATCGCGTCGAGATTCCCCATGGCGAGGCGGCTGATCTCCGGCATGTCCCGAGGCCATCGGTCCAGGCCGTTGGCCACACCGTGCGTCAGCGTCGCCGCGACGAAGCCTCCGTTGCGGCCGCTCGCCCCGTGCGCCACCCGGCCCCCGTCGAGGAGGACGACGTCGATCCCCGGGTATCGCTCCGTGGCGAGGTACGCCGTCCAGAGCCCGCTGAAGCCGGCCCCGATGACGACGAGGTCCGCCCTCGTGGCACCGCGCAGTGGCGGACGTGGCTCGGGCCGGTCGGCGCGGTCGAGCCAGTAGACGGATCGCCGCACGCCATCGAGCGCGGCGAGGGCCGGAGCGGTGATCGTCGAGGGAAACGACATGGGGGTCAGGCGGCGGCCTTCTCCAGCCTGCGGCGGCGTCGGTAGTTCACGAACTGGATGGTGAGGACGAGGACCAGGGTGAGGGCGAAGACGAGCGTGGCCAGGGCGTTGACCTGCACCGGGATCCCGCGCTGGGCCGCGCCCCAGATGTAGATGGGGAAGGTGACCAGCGTGCCGGCGTTGAACGCACTGATGATGTAGTCGTCGAAGGACAGCGAGAACCCGAGCAGGGCAGCACCGAGGATGCCGGGCAGGACGAGCGGGAACGTCACGTAGCGGAACGTCGCCGCCGGCCCCGCGTAGAGATCCTGCGCGGCCTCCTCGAGCCGGGCGTCCATGCCCTGCAGCCGGGCCTTCACCGTGACCACGACGAAGCTGATGATGAACATGATGTGGGCGATCACCACGGTCCAGAAGCCGAGCGGGAAGGCGAGGTTGAGGAAGAGCGCCAGGAGGCTCGATCCGAGGACCACCTCGGGCGTGGCCATGGGCAGGAAGATGAGGAGATTCGTGGAGGAGCGGCCGCGGAAGCGGTAGCGCACCAGGGCGAAGGCGATCATGGTGCCCAGGATCGTGCCGACGATCGTCGCGAGAACCCCGATCTGGATGCTCGTAGCGAAGGAGGAGCACACCCCGGGAACGCCGCACAGGTTCTGCCACGCCTCCAGCGAGAACTCGTTCCAGGCGACGTTGAACTTGCCGGCGGGATCGTTGAAGCTGAGGATCGCGACGACGGCTATCGGGATGAAGAGGTAGATCAGGACGAGGACGGCCACGATCCCGATGAGGTTCCTGCGCAGCCAGTTCATCAGACGAGGTCCTCGGTGCCGGCCCGGCGGATGTACACGAAGACCAGGGTCAGGATGATCGCCATGAGGATGAAGGACAGCGCGCTCGCCGTCGGGTAGTCGCGGAACTGCAGGAAGGTGGGCTGGATCGCGTTGCCCACCATCCGGTCGCCGGGCGCGCCGAGGAGGGTGGCGTGGATGTAGTCGCCGGCCGCCGGGATGAAGGTCAGCAGCGTCCCGGCCACCACGCCGGGGAGGCTGAGCGGCCAGATCACCTTGCGGAACGCCACGCTGGGCTTGGCGTAGAGGTCCTTCGACGCCTCGATGAGTCGCGGGTCGATCTTGTCGAGCGCGGCGAAGAGGGGCAGGATCATGAACGGCAGGACGTTGTAGGTGAGCCCGAGGATGACCGCGATCCCGGTGTTGAGGATGCGTCCCTGCGGGAGCAGGTGAAGCGCGTTGAGGAAGGTCGTGACC
>JBJTJS010000389.1:0-12268 GCA_046096085.1 bacterium | reverse complement strand
ACGTAGTGCTCCCGCGCGACCGCAGCCTCCATGGCGGAATCCTGCCCTATCGCCGACCGGGAGGTTGTCTCCTCAAGCCCGCGGGACGGATTGCTCCCACGTGCGCCCGCCGATGACGGTCTCGCCGTCCTTGACCGTGAGCCGGATCCGCAGGTCGTAGGCGTCCTCGCGCGTGGACAGGTCCATCACCGATCGGACGTTGGCCGTGACCTCGGGGAGCCGCAGGGTGAACTCGACGTCGGAGTGGGCATGCTGCGCGAAGGTCCGCTCGTCCACGCTCACCCAGCCGTCGTAGCGTTCGGTACCCGAGCCGAACGGCGTCTCATAGTCCGACCTCGAGCCCACGACGCAGCGGGTGACGCGCCGGGCGACGTCGCGCTCGATGCGCCAGGTGATGCCCTCGGTGTCCTCGCTGGACTCGGGGTTGCCGGGCGCGAACTGCGGGATAGGAGCGGCCGGGTCCGGCGCGTAGACAGGGAGGGTCAGCACCGCGTTGCGCAGGGTCAGGAAGCCGGGTCCGCCGGGCGCGACGACATTGGGCCAGTCCGCCCCGGCGATGCTCACGCGCAGCGTGCGTCCAGCGAGCCAGCGATACGCCGTCGTCTCGAGTTCGACGTCGACATCGCCTTCCGCGCTGATGAGCAGCGTGCCGCGGGCCACCAGTGTCGACGTACCGTCCGGTGCGACATCGCACAGCCGCACCGCGAGGATCGGGTGCGGACAGGTCGCGGTGACGTGCGCGCGCAGACGAGCACTGCCGGCGATCTCGAGGGGCTCGTCCACGGGGAAGTCCCAGGTCAGCGACTTGGCGTCATCGGCGCGCTGGTCCCCGGACTGGCCGTAGGGCAGGTGGCCCGCGCAGGAGATCCACGCGTCGATGCCGACTTCGGGGCGGACGGCGTAGGTCGGGGAGTCGGCCAGTGGAATCTCGCGCGTCCCGCTGCGCGGTGACGGCCAGGCATCGGCGCGCCACTCACCCGGCACGGTGTCGAGCATGGGATCGGGGGCATGGGAGAAGCGGCAGTACCACGCGTGCGGCAGCGACCAGTCCGCACCTGAGGCCGTGTAGCCAGGGGGTGCGCCCAGGTGCTCGGCGAAGAACGCGGACATCTCACGGACGTGATCGATGCGCGGGCCGGGTGCGCTCGAGGTCGGCGCCGCGTGCGACCAGGGCCCGGCGAGCAGGCGCGTGGGCGGAGTGAGGCGCTCGATCGTGCGGAAGCTGGTGTTGCGATAGCCGTCGGCCCAGCCGGCGATGATCATCGTGGGGATGTCGATGCGGTCGTAGCCCTCGCCGTCAGGCCCGAGGCGCACCGATCCGTGTCGCCAGTAGTCGTCGTCATTCGGGTGACTCATCCAGGTGAGTTGCCACGGCTCGTGCTCGTCGATGCGCTTCAGCCATTCCTCGCGCCAGCCCTCGCCCCAGACCCCCGGCACGGGCGGGAGGGCGTTGATGGCGGTAATGTAGGCGCAGTAGTCGACCTGGTCGATCCACTTCAGGGCTCCGCCCATCCGGTGGACGTCGTCGGTGAAGCGATCATCTGTCGCGTAGATGGGGATGATCGCGCCCAGGTGCGCGGGACGCTCGCAGGCGAGCTGGAAGGAGTTGAAGCCGCCGTACGACGTCCCGAACATCCCGACTCGGCCCGTGCACCACGGCTGGCCCGCGAGCCAGGCGATCGCCTCGGCGAGGTCGCGCTGCTCGGCCTCGGGGTACTCGTCGGTGGCCCGTCCGCTGCTGCTGCCGGTGCCGCGTACGTCGATGCGGGCGACGGCGAAGCCGAACTCGTCGCAGAAGCGCTGGTACTCCGGGCGCCAGCCCGAGGTCATGTCGTCTTTGCGGTAGGGCAGCGCCTCAAGGATGCAGGGGGCCGGTGTCTGCTCGGGCAAGAAGAGCGTGACGCTGAGCCGCTCGCCGTCCCCGAGCGGGATGTAGGCACGCTGCATGCCGCGACCCTACTCCCGGGATCACACCTGTGAACGGCCTTCCGTCGCTCGGTACCAGGCTGCAAGACTGCGCCGTGCGCCCGACGCGTGTCATCTACGTCGAGAACGATCCTGCGCTCCGCGGCATCATGTCGTCCCTGCTCGATGAATCCCCTGACAGCGACCTGATCCTGGCCACGGGCATCGCGCACGAGGCCCTAGACCAGCGAGTCGTGGAGAGGGCCGACGTGGCGCTCATCGACCTCGCGCTCGGCACCGCGCAGATGAACGGGATCGACCTCGGCCTGGCCATGCGCGAGCTCAACGACAACATCGGCATCGTCATCCACTCCCAGTACCGCCTGGACACGGTCGCCCGCAGCGTTCCCCGATCCGCGCTCATCGGCTGGGCCACGCTCCCCAAGTCCGGGTCCCTCGAGGTCGACGACCTGGTCTGGATCCTGCGGGAGACGGCCAGGGGAGTCACCCGCGTGCACATGCCGTCGCGGCCGGATTCCCTCAACCCCCTCGAGAGGATGACCACGCGCCAGCGGGCAGTGATGGGCATGGCCGCCGCCGGCGTCAAGGCCCCCGAGATCGCCCGACGCCTGTCCATCTCCCACGATGCCGTGCGCCAGGACCTGTCGGCCTCCTACCGGCTGCTCATCCCCGACGCGGATCCCGATTCGGACGAGATGCGCACCCTGGCCGTGCTCGCGTACCTCGACCTGATCCGCCAGGACGACTCCGTGGACGGCCGCTGATCGACGAGGATGGCTCCATGCGCTGGTGGCAGTGGATCGGGCCTTGGCCGCTGCGCCCCCTGGCGATCGGCATCCTCACGGCCGTCTTTGCTCTCGCGACCACGGCGTACTCCCTCACGATCGCGACCGCACCGCGCAACATCGCCGCGGCGGTCGCCGCGGGCGCGTGCGGCGGAGCCGTGCTGTGGCTCGCGCGACGATTCGCGGCCCGGGCCGTATCGACGCGTTGGGGCTATCTCGCCGCGGTGGCGGCTGCCGCACTGGCGGGCAATGTCGTACGGCTCCTCACCGACACCATGCTGACCTTCCCGAACTTCTCGCCGTGGGCGAACTTCATCGCCACGTGGGCCCGCTCGATCCCGTTCGTGCTCATCTTCCTGGCGATCCTCGGTGCCTCCCAGCGTCGCCTCCAGGCGCAGGTCGACAGGGCCGACGACGCGGTGGAGGCGCTGCAGCAGCAGGCCGAGGCGCTGCTCGTCGCGGACGAGGAGGTGCGCCGGCAGGTGGCGCTCGTCCTCCACGACAGGGTGCAGGCCGGTCTCATCGCCGCCTGCCTGCGCCTGCGCCGCACCATCGGCACGACGGCCGATCGGGATGCCGAGATCGCCGGGGTCGTCGACCAGCTCGAGGAGTTGCGCACGCTCGATGTGCGGCGGGCCGTCTACGCCCTCAGTCCCAATCTGCGCGAGGTCGACCTGCAGACGGCGTTGGAGGAACTCGGCGACACGTACCGTCCTGCCATGTCGGTGACCATCACCGTGAGCGACGAGGTGGCCATCCCGTACGACGTGCGGCTCGGCATCTACCGGATCGTCGAGCAGTGCCTCCTCAACTCCGCGATACACGGTCGGGCAGGCAACTGCGCGATCGCTATTCGGTACGCCGTCCCAGGGGAGGCGCTGCTCATCACGGTCACCGACGACGGCTCCGGCCTGGATGCCGACAACACATCCGGATTCGGCACCACGCTCATCGACACGTGGTGCCGCGTCCTCGGGGCCACCTGGTCGCGGTCGGCCCTTGCCGACGGGGTGGGCGTGGAGGTGTGGATTCCGGAGGCCCCCTCACACCTGTGAGGTTGCGCGAGGCCGGTTCCTGTCCCTTCCTACGGTCGGACCATGCCCCGACTCGCCACGTCGCTGATTGCCTGCGGTGCGATTCTCGCCGCGCTCCTGCTGGGGACCGGCCTCACTCCTGCAACCGCTTCGCTGCCCGCACCGACCGTGGCCATCACGTCATCGGCAGGTGCGCCTTCGGCCGAACTGACGCCGCGCAGTGCGGCCAACGGAGTGCTCGGTTCGTGGTCGACTCTCGGGAGTGGGACCAGCCTGCGGACCAACGTGCTGCTGATGTACGACGACACCCTCTACGCCGGGGGAGACTTCACCAGCGCCGGGGGTGTGACGGGGACCAGCTACATCGCCGCATGGTCCACGCGCACCAACTCATGGCACGCACTGGGCAATGGCATGGTGGCGAGCAGCGTCTGGGCGCTGGCTGCCGATGACGACACCGTCTATGTCGGAGGTGCCTTCACTTCCGCCAGTGGCGTGCCGGGGACGGCCAAGCTCGCCGGGTGGTCCTACGCGGACGACACCTGGCACGCGGTCGCCACGTCGAGCCCCACATACACGGTCATTTCACTGGCCCAGCAAGGTGATGACACCTTGGCTGTAGGTGAAGAGTTCGGTGTTCCAACAGCTATGCCACTCGTGAATCTGTCGACGGCTACCTGGGCTTCCGCGCCCACGCCGACCTTCAATCAGCGCATCGAAGCGATTGCCGTGCAGGGATCAGTCACCGCGTCCACGTCCGACGACACCATCTATGTCGGCGGACCCTTCACGACCCCCGGCAACTATGTCGCCGCCCTCACCCCCGGCGGTGGGTCATGGGCGACCCTGGGCACTGGACTGAACAACGAGGTTCGCGTTCTCGCACTGCGGGGGCAGGCCACTCCCAGTGTGGCCGACGACACGCTCTACGCCGGAGGCTTCTTCACGGATGCGGGCGGTGACCCTGCCGGCGACGGGATCGCCGCGTGGTCGAACGTTGACGACACATGGCACGCATTGGGCTCAGGACTCGATGACGTTGCGTTCGCGATCGCGGTCGATGAGACTCGAGACCTTGTTTACGCCGGGGGTCGCTTCACACAGTTCAATGGCGGCCCCACCAACTCGCTGCGACGAATTGGCGTGTGGGATGCCGGGATCGCGGCATGGATCCCCCTGCAGTTCGGTGCAGCAGCCACTGACAACGGGATCAGTGGCGGCGCCGAAGTCGAAGCGCTAGCGATCGATGACTCGCTGCTCTACATAGGCGGCAATCTGGACAACTCGGTACCCAATGGGAACTTCATCCGCCGCTGGACTTGGAGTCCGCCAACCGGCACCGTCGACGACACGGCACTTCCAGGCACAGTCGTCACTATCCAGGGCTCCGGCCTCATCGGCGTGACCTCGGTGACCTTCGGCTCGGCGAGGACCGGAGACGACACTCCGGCGACGTTCATCCGGGACGACTCGACCACGATCCACGTCACCGTGCCGGCCGGTGACTTCCACGACGACACCGTCTATGTCAACGCCGTCGGAGGAGTGGCCCAGGTCGGTCCGTTCACGTCGTGGCCCACCTGGCCGGACGCACCCCAGGCCCCCGAGGCCGAGCCCGGTGTCAACTCGGCCACGGTCGACTGGGATCCGCCCGCGAGCGACGGCGGCAGCACGGTCACCACCTACACGGCGACCGCATCACCGGGTGGGGCCACGTGCGCGACGACCGCCACCGCGTGCGGGATCGGCGGTCTCGAGTCCGGCACCTCCTACACGTTCACGGTGCGGGCCACGAACGTCAAAGGGACGAGTGCGGCGTCCGTCGTCTCCAACGCGGTCACCCCGCTCGCACCGCCTCCGCCCGTGGCACCCGGACCCCCGCGCGAGGTCACGGCCGTGCCAGGTGACCGCAGCGCCAACGTACGTTGGTCGGAGCCCGAGAGCGCCGGGTCCTATCCGGTGACGACGTACCAGGTCCAGTCGACTCCCGCGGGCGGCAGTTGCCTGACGGAGACCCTGTCCTGCGAGGTCGGCGATCTGGCGAACGGCACGGCGTACACGTTCGCCGTCCGTGCCCTCACCGGGGCCGGCTGGGGACCGTGGTCGCAGCCCTCCGCGGCCGTCACCCCTCGTGGCCGGAGCATCCTCATCTCGGGCTCTCGCGAGGGCCGGTCGGTCTCCGTCACGGGAACGACGTCCGGCATGGCGTCGGGTGCCCCGCTCGTAGCGTGGATCCGATTCCCCGGCAGCGCGGACTTCTCGCCGGGTCGCCGGACCGCGGAGGTCAGCGATGGGACCTTCACCTGGCAGAGGCGAACCAAGCGCACCATCACGGTCTACTTCACCCACGGCGCGACGAAGTCCAACACCGTGACGATCGCCCGCTGAGCGAACTGCATGGAGGGGAGCCCGGATCCGAGCCCTCAGCCCTTGAGGAGCAGTGCCCATTCCACGGCACCAGCGCCCGCGGCGGCCAGCCCGGACTGCGCGGGCGGGGGGACGGGGACGGTGCCGAGGAACGACGTTCCCCAGATCACGACCCTGCCGCCCGAGATGACGAGCGCGTAGGTGCCGTCGGCCCCGTGCATGCCGGCTGCAAGGCTGCGCCGTGCGCGCGACGCGAGTCATGGAAAGACACGGTTCGCGACCAGGGATCCTAGGATCGCCCCATGCGTCCCCCCACGATTCTTTGCCTCGGCCTGACCGCAGGTGCGTTGCTCGCGGCCAGCCTGCCTGCTCTCGTGCTATCCCCCGCCGCGACCGCATCCGGCGAATCCTGGACCTGGACCGCGCCGCGGACCCTCACCGCACCCGGGCAAGACGCGAACTCGCCCATGATTGCGCTGTCTGCCGACGGCTCACGGCAGAGCATGGTCTGGCGGGATTGGGATGGCTCGCGATACCTGGCGCGCGTGGCTATGAGTGCCGACGGCGGGCAGACATGGGACGACAGCATCACGCTTTCCGGCTCCGGTCAGCACGCTGACTACCTCGACCTCAGCATGTCCCCGAGCGGACTGCGCCAGGCCGTCGTCTGGCAGCGGTACAACGGCAGCAAGAACATCATTCAGGCGGTCGGCACATCCAATGGCGGATCGGACTGGTCAACGCCGACGACCATCTCCAACGCCACTTACGACTCCTACAAGCCGCAGGTGACGGTAGCTGGCACCGCACCCCGCCGGGTGGCCGTCTGGCGACAGAGTTACTCACCGTCCAGAGTGTCCACGTCACTGTCGGATGACACATCCACGTGGACGGTCCCGTCGCCGATCACCACAGGCACCGGCAACGTAGACGACCCGGCTGTGGCCATCGCCGACGACGGGAGCCAGACCGTCATGGTGGTACCCAAGCACGACGGGTCTGTCTACGCCGCCCGCGCCTACATCTCGACGGATGGCGGCACCAGCTGGAATGGGGGCACCACCCTGTCTGCGTCGGGGAGCGCCGCGAGCAAGATGCAGACTGCCATCTCGACGAACGGGCAGCGCGTCACGGCAGCATGGCTGAACAGCGGCGTCGATCTGCGCGTCCAAGTCCGCACGAGTGACGACAGCGGTGTCACCTGGGGGGCGATCACCAACGTGTCGGGCGCGGGCCAGAATCCCGCCTCACCGCAGCTCGCCACATCGACTGACGGCGCCACGCAGGTGCTGGCCTGGGCGAACTTCGACGGCACCAGCTGGGTTGCTCAGGTTTCGGTCTCCACCGACTTCGGGCACACGTGGGGTAGCCCGGTCAATCTCACGGCATCCCAGGCCGGCAGGAATGTGGACTGGCTCAGGCTGGCGGTCTCCTCCGATGGCACTCGCCAGACCGTGGCCTGGGCACGCTCGGACGGCACTGATATCCGAGCGCAGGTCAGTTCGAGCCTGGACTCCGGCGCTACCTGGAGTGCGCCGACGAGCATCTCCTCGCCCGGTGTCAGTGTCTCCGGCGTGTCGGTGGGCATGTCCGGCGATGGCAACCGACAAAGCGTCGCCTGGGCGAACTCCCTACAGGCCTACAGTGCCGTGGCCGTGGCAACCGCGACGGTGTCGGTCGCGCCTGCACCGTCGCCTTCACCCGCGCCCCCTCCACCGGCGCCGGCGATGACGCCTACATCCCAGAGCCTTGCCGGAGTCGTAGCGAAGCCGATCACTCCGACCTCCGCGTTCACGTTGGAGAACTTCACGCTGACCCCGCGCTACTCGGTGTACCCGGCCCTGCCGGCCGGGCTCAGCATCGACCCGGCGACCGGGATCGTGTCGGGCACGCCAACAGCGACCTACCCGGCGACCCGGCATTGGATCACCGCGAGCGCCGGCGGAAGCTCCCAGTCGGCCTACTCGACCCTCGAAGTGTCCGTCTCCGCGGACGTGCCCGGCGCACCCACCGGAGTAGGCGCAACCGCAGGGGATGTGCAGGCCGCGGTGACATGGACCGCTCCGGCCAGCGACGCGGGCTCGCCCGTCCTCGAGTACGCCGTGCAGGCCACCCCCGGCGACCAAACGTGCACCGCGACCGCATCATTGACCTGCACGGTCACAGGCCTGGCCAACGGCACTGCCTACACGTTCACCGTGCGGGCGCGCAATGCGGTCGGCTGGGGACAATGGTCCGCTCCCTCGAACCCCGTCACGCCCCAGGCCGCGGCGATCACCATCACCGGCTCGCGCACCGGCCGCATCGCCTCCATCGCGGGGATGACCTCCGGCATCGAGCCTGGCAGTTCCCTCACGCCCTGGCTGCGGTTGGGCCCGAATCGCGCCTTCGAGCAAGGCAAGCTCGACGTGATGGTCAGTGACGGCGGGGGATTCACCTGGCAGCGCCGGACCAGAGGCACCATCACGGTCTACTTCACCCACGGCGCGACGGAGTCCAACACCGTGACGATCGCCCGCTGACGGCTAGAGGAGCTTCCGGACCTCGTCGACAGGCAGCGCACGCATGGTGCGGCCCTGGTGACCGGTGGTCGTGGTGGCATTGAGCAGGGAGGCGATGACCGCCTCCTCCGCCGCATCGACCGTCGCCTCGAAGTAGGCGTCGAGCGCCCGGCCGGTGACGGGAGGGCCGCCGCACCCGGAGCGCCGAAGGCCATTTGCCATCCCGAGGAAGATCTCGCCGGACCCGTGGTGGGCGACGGAGCCGGTGCGTGCCAGCCCGAGACCGATGCGCCGGGCCAGGCGGCCGCACGCCGCGGAGTCCAGGGGCGCGTCGGTGATGACGATGCCGATGCAGGAGCCCGCGGGGGGCGGCTCCACGAGACCGTCGCGCCCGAGGTGCCTCCCGACGGGCACGCCGCCGATCGTGAGACGGTCGGCGCTGCCGAAGTTCGTCAGCAGGAGAACGCCGACGACGTGGCCATCGGGGAGCACCCGCGAGGAAGAGCCGATCCCGCCCTTCCAGCCCAGGCATGACATGCCGGTGCCCGCTCCGACGGCCCCCTGGGCGAACTCCCCGCCCGCGTGAGCGGCCGCGAGCGCGGACTCGACGTCCTCGAACGTCACGTGCATCGCCCGCGGTTCGGACAGCCACGAGTCGTCGCACTCCCCCACCACCGGGATGATCACGTCGCCGAACGTCGACTGGCCGCGCATGAGGAGCTGGCAGGCCGCGTCGTACACGCGCCCCACCTGCATGGTGGAGGTGACGAAGACCGGGGTCTCGGAGTAGCCCCACTCCTCGATCTGGGAGCGGCCCGTCAGTTCGCCCGCGCCGTTGAGCACGGCGACACCCGAGGGGACCGGGTCGGCGATGCAGTCACCGCCCGGGTGGACGACGGTCACGCCCGTACGGGCGATGCCGCGACCTTCCGGAGGCGGGGGCTCGGCGTAGGAGACCGTGGCGTGGCCGACACCGACACCGGGCACGTCGGCGATGGACGCCAGGGCCCCGGAGGGGTAGGGGCCGATGGTGATGCCGAGGTCCGCCAAGCGCACTGTCGAATCCTGCCAAGGCTTCTCAGCCCTTGACCAGGAAGGCCACCTCGGCGTCCGCTCCGGACACGACCACGATGCCTGATTGACCCAGGGGCGGGATGTCCGCGGTCTGGAGGTAGGCGCCGCCCCAGATGATGACCTGACCGTCCTTGATCGCCAGGGCATAGGACGGACCGGCCGCGATCGCGGAGACACCGGATTGAGCAGCCTGCGGCACCTCAGTCTGGCCGACTGTGTTCGACCCCCACGCGATGACGCGACCATCCTTGAGCGCAAGGCCGTACGACGGCCCCGCGGCAATGGCCGACACCCCCGACAGCGCATCCGCGGGGACATCGGTCTCGCCGTAGTTGTTGCCGCCCCAGGCAATCACGCCCCCGTCCTTCAGCGCCATGGCGAAGGTCGCGCCGGCACCCACGGCGGTCACGCCCGAGTTGGCCGCGGCCGGCACGCGGAGGACATCGGACCAGTCGAGGCCCCAGCCGATGACCCCGCCGTCCTTCACGGCCAGTGAGTACCTGCTGCCCTGGGGAGAAGCGGCGATCGCCGTGACCCCTGAGCGCGCCTCTGGCGGGACCGTGCTCTGGCCATCGGTATTGCAGCCCCACGCGAAGGCCCTGCCCGCTTTGACGGCGAGGGCGTGGTCGCCACCATTGGCGAGCGCGGTGACCCCCTCGTTCAGTTCGGCGGGCACCGGCACATCGCACGCCGGATAGCCCCAGTAGACGACGCGCCCGTCCTTGAGCGCGGCGGCATTGTCGCGAGCGGCGGAGACGGCGGTGACGCCGGGCGACTGGACCTCCGGCGGGACCTGGGCGACATAGGGGACGACCGTGCTCCCGGGGGCTGCGCCCACCCAGGCGAGGACCCCGCTGGTCTGGGGCCGCGGCGTCACAGGGGCCGACGGCGAGGAGGTCGCGGAGGTCCCGTCGTCGTACGCCGCACTCACCGTGAACGTGTAGGCGGTGCCATTCGTCAGGTCCCTGATCACGCACCTGAGGCCGGCCTGCGCAGTGGAGGATCGGACCGTGACCTGACACGTCCTCCCCTCGGGGCTGGAGGTCGCGGTGTAGCCCAGCAGGCGCCGCGACCCGGCCGACGCGGGTGCCTTCCACGTCACCGCCGCCTGAGCGTCGCCCGCCAGCGCGGCCACCGCGGTCGGCGCGCCGGAGGTGCGCGTGGGCGTGACCGGAGCGGAAGGCCTCGACGGGCGTGACCTGCCGCTGGAGCTCACGGCGACGACGGTGAATGTGTAGGGAGTGCCGTTCGTGAGCCCGGTGACGATGCACGACGTCGCCTGCCGCTTGACACTGCACGTCTTGCCCCCCGGCTGGGAGGTGGCGACATACCGCTTGACCCCTGTCACCCTGGCGTTCTGGGACTTCTTCCACGACACCTTCACCGAGCCGTCCCCGGGAGTGCCCCGGACGTTGGTGGGCGCGTTGGGCCGCTGGGCGCGGGGGTCCGCCGTCTCAACCGCCATCGCGGGCAGGCTGACCAGCCCGAGCATCACCGCCGCAGCGAGAACCGCCACCCTCCGCATCCCTCGATGCTGCCAAGGCAGGCCGACCGTGTCCTCCCGCCGTCCGCGAACTGAGGGGCCGTTATCCATGGCAGGGTGTGGCCGTGATGAGGGTCGTGACCTCCCCCTCGGCCACCCGGCACGTGCCCGCCGCCGAGATCTGGCTCGGCATGCGCACCCCCGGGACCGAGGTGCCCGGGCGGGTGGCCGCGATCGAGGATGCCCTGGCGGACTGGCCCCGGATCGTGGCGACGCCGCACGACGACGCGGTCCTGCTCGCCGTCCACGATCCGCGGCTCGTGGAGCACCTGCGCACGATCTGGTCGCGCTGGGGCGAGTACGGCGCCGACCGGGTCGTGCCCTACCTCTTCCCGACGCAGGGATTGCTGGGCGACCTGCCGCTGCGCGAGCCCACCGCGCCGCATGCGGCGGCCGGCCGCTACTGCTACGACACGATGACGCTCGTCGGCCCGGGCACGTGGGAGGCCGCGCGAGGGGCCGCTGACGTGGCACTCACGTGCGCGGACGAGGTGGGCGACGGCCTCATCTACGGCCTCACCCGCCCACCGGGCCATCACGTGACGCGGACGGCGTACGGCGGATCCTGCTACCTCAACACCGCCGCGCTCGCGGCGGAGGCACTGCGGCGAGCCGGTCACGAGCGCGTGGCCGTGATCGACATCGACGCGCATCACGGCAACGGCACGCAGGACGTCTTCTACGCGCGCGGTGACGTGCTCTACGCATCCGTGCATGTCGACCCGGCCGCGGGATGGTTCCCGCACTTCGCCGGCTTCGCGGACGAGACCGGGATGGGCGATGGCGCAGGCGCCAACGTCAACGTCCCGCTCTCCCCCGGCACCGGTGACGGGCCGTGGATCGACGCCGTGCGCCGGCTCGCCGATGCGGCGTCGGCGTTCGGGGCGAGCGCCCTCGTCGTGTCCCTCGGAGTCGATGCCGCGGCCGACGACCCGGAGAGCCCACTCGAGGTGACCCTCGACGGGTTTCGCACCGCGGGCGAGGCCCTCGGTGGGCTGGGCCTTCCCACCGTGGCGCTCCAGGAGGGCGGCTACCACC
>JBJTJS010000388.1:0-31008 GCA_046096085.1 bacterium | reverse complement strand
GGCGGAGCGAGCACGGGCGGGCAGGAGCGGTGCGCTGGGCGTCGCCCGCGCCGACCGATGCGGGCCCGGAGGCATCGCGCGTCCGTCGGCGTCCGACCTGGGTCTCGACCGCGTAGCCGTGATCGACGAGCCAGCGTGCGCTCTCCGCCTCGATCGCAACGAGCTCGTCGGGAGTCAGGGTGTCGCGCCAGGCACCCTCGCGCCCGTCGGTGATGTGGTTGGACGTCACCCGCAGGTCGTCGTCGACCCCCTGCTCCTTGGCCGCCCGTGCTCGCTCCGCCTGTGCGGCGAGGTCGACGTCGGCCACGATGGCGGCCACGCGCGCGTCGTCGACCGTGACCCCGAGGTAGTCGGCGAGTGCGCGGACGAGACCGGGGACGTCGTCGCGGAAGTCCTCGTAGCGGCCGACCCACACGTCCTGGCGAGAGGTCCAGAACTCGTCACCCCGCAGCTCCCGGCGCACGATGAGCCGGCTGTTGCGCGCGCCGCGCTCGGGATCGCCGGGCTTGGCGCGGCCCTTGCGGTAGAGCGAGGCGACCACGTCGCGCGGGTCCCGGTACGTGTAGAGGAAGCGGGCCCCCTCCTGCGGGAACGCCGCCCGGTCGAGGGACGGCCGGAAGTGCACCTTGGCCATGAGCAGGTCGGTGGGGTCCGCGGCCGCCGGGGCGTACTCCGCGACCGGCACCCCGCGCGGGTTGCGCAGCCCCGGCGTGCCGTCCAGCAGGCTGCGGGCGATCTGCCAGACGAGCGTGGAACCGGATCGATGCATTCCGCAGACGAGGAGGAGCACTTGCGCATCCTACGACGCGGAGGTCCTACCGGGAGGGGAGGCCGGCGAGGCAGGCGAGCGCCGCGGCCGACGCCCGGGCGACCTCGTCGGGATCCGGCCCGTCCGACACCGTCGCCTCGGGATCCACGAGCAGGTCGGCCTCGTCGCCCACGAGCGTGGCGGAGGTCGACTGGAGGACGTCGACGTCCTGACGAGCCCAGGACGCGACCCGGTCATGCCACGCCCGGGGCATCCGGACCGGGGTGCCGCGGTCCGGGCGGGCTGCGAAGCCCTCGCGGATGATGCGACCGCGCAGTTGCCGCATCTGCCGGTCATCGGCGCGCAGGCGGTCGCCCTCTCGATTGAGCGCCGCCAGGACGAGCACCTCCGGCTCGGTGAGGCCGACGTTGGCGGCGAGATCGTCGATCGCCGGTGGAGTGCGCGGCAGTGCCTCCCCGAGATCGAGTGCCGTCGCGAACCTGTGCCACAGCTCGTCGGGGGAGGCACCCCGCCGCGGGACTCCGACCACGGTGACCGAGGTGCCCAGGGGAGCCCACCGAGCGACGAGGGAGCCGATCGCGTAGGCGCGCCAGAAGGTCTGCTCGGGATCCGCGTCCCAGCGTGCCGCGCGTTCCTGGGCCGTGCCGTCGCCCCGGCGCTCGGCCTGCTGCCCGAGGTAGGTGGGGAACGTGGTGCTCCGGCCGTTGCGGATGTGCTGCTGCCACGAGCTCGGGAGCACGCGCCCGAGGTCGCGGGCGGTGATGATGATCCGCGTGTCCTCGACGCCGAGCGCGGTCACGAGGCGCTGCGCCGCGTCCGCGGTGATGACGGAGAAGGCCTCCCCGGAGACGATCGCGGTGCCGTCCCAGCGCTCGACCTTGCGGACGAGCCCCTCCCACGCACCCTCCTGCGCGCGAGCCTTGTCCGCGGGCACCCAGGGGAACGAGGCCGCGCCGAGCAGCCCGTACGCCGCCGCCTCGTGGTTGTAGACCTCGCGTCGGCCGTGCAGGCGGAGCGGGTAGAGGACGTCCTGGCGCTTGAGGGGGCCTGACAGCCGGGCCAGGACGCGCTGCAGGTACGTCGTACCCGACTTCTGGGTGCCGATGTGCAGCAGCAGCCGCTTCGCCACGAGGTCTCCTGTTCCCGGGTTCACGGGGCCTTCGGGCCGGGAGGCCTCATCCTCCCATGCGCCCGGCCATGGCAGGCTTCACGCGTGCGCGTCGCGATCCTGGGTAACTTCGACGGCGTCCATCGCGGACACCGCGAGGTCATCGCGGCGGCCCGGGCCCGGGCGGGGGCGGAGGGGACGGTCGTCGCGGTGACCTTCGACCCCCACCCCATTGCAGTGCTGAGGCCCGGTCACGAGCCCGCCCTGCTCACCGGAGCCGCGCGACGTTCGCAGCTGCTCCTCGAGGCGGGAGCCGACGAGGTCGTGGTCCTGCCGTTCACGACCGAGTTCGCGGCCCAGCCGCCAGCGGACTTCGCCCGCCTCCTGCGTGACCGGGTCGGCGCCGACATCGTCGTGGTCGGGTCCAACTTCAGGTTCGGCAAGGGGGCCGCCGGCAACACCGAGATCCTCAGCGACCTGGGCCAGGATCTGGGCTTCGAGGTCGACATCGTGGACCTCGCGGGCACCGTGGACGAGCCCTGGTCATCGACGTACGTCCGCGCCTGCATCGCCGCGGGGGACATGCGGGGAGCCGCGCAGGCCCTCGGCCGCCCGCACCGCGTGGACGGGGTCGTGCGGCGGGGCGACGCCCGCGGACGCGAGCTGGGGTACCCCACGGCGAACATCGAGGCGGATCCCGGGCTGGCCGTGCCCCCCGACGGCGTGTACGCCGGCTTCCTCGTCGCCGGGGGGCAGCGCCATCCCGCGGCGATCTCGGTGGGGACGAATCCCCAGTTCGGGGGGAGGGAGCGCCGGGTGGAGGCCTACGCGATCGGTCGGGACGACCTCAGCCTGTACGACGAGCCTGCCGGCGTGGAGTTCCTCGAGCGGCTGCGCGGCCAGGACGTCTTCGACTCCGTGGACGCGCTGGTGGCACAGATGGCGCGCGACGTCGCGGCTGCCGAGAGAGCCCTGTCGTCGGACTGATACCCTGTGGATCGACGGTTCCGGGGCGGGCGCCCTGGGATTCGTGACGGATGCGGATCGTCCGCGTCCCGGATCGTCCCCCGGGCCTCGGCCACGGCGGACGGACCGCGTCGCGCCCGAAGGGATGGACCACGTGGCCCTCAATACCGCCACCAAGCAGCAGATCATCGCGGAGTACGGCTCCTCGCCGCAGGACACGGGGAGCCCGGAGGTGCAGATCGCCCTCCTGTCCCGCCGCATCAGCGACCTCACCGAGCACCTCAAGGCGCACAAGCACGACCACCACTCGCGCCGTGGGCTGCTCATCCTGGTGGGGCAGCGCCGCCGGCTTCTGCAGTACCTGCAGCGGACCGACATCGCGCGCTACCGCGCCATCATCGAGCGTCTCGGCATCCGCCGATAGGCGCCCGGCACAACTGAATAGTCGCCTCAGGCACGTCCTCCGCCGACGAGAAGTCGGTCCTCGGTAGTGGCATCCGGGCCCGTCCCGGATGCCTCGATCGAAGACCGGCTCGTTCCAGGCCCGCCCGATGCGGGCCGGGAGATCCGACGACACGTCGGGCCGGCGGGGACGCCCGGGCTAGCGCCCGGCAACCCCATGAAGGAGGGACCCGTGGAGGGTTCTGTCACCACGACCGAGGCCGTCATCGACAACGGCTCATTCGGCACTCGCACCATCCGCTTCGAGACCGGACGCCTGGCCCGCCAGGCGGGAGGCAGCGTCGCGGCATTCCTCGACGACGACACGATGGTGCTCAGCGCCACGACCGCGTCGAAGAATCCCAAGGAGCAATTCGACTTCTTCCCGCTCACCGTCGACGTCGAGGAGCGCATGTACGCCGCGGGCCGCATCCCCGGCTCGTTCTTCCGTCGCGAGGGGCGCCCGACCGAGGATGCGATCCTCGCCTGCCGACTCATCGACCGTCCGCTGCGTCCCTCGTTCGTCAAGGGCCTGCGCAACGAGGTCCAGGTGGTCGTCACCGTCCTCGCGCTGAACCCCGACGACCTGTACGACGTGCTGGCCATCAATGCCGCGTCCGCTTCCACCCAGCTCGCCGGACTGCCGTTCTCCGGCCCGATCGGCGGGGTGCGCATCGCGCTGATCGACGGCCAGTGGGTCGCGTTCCCACGGCACTCGGACCTCGAGCGGGCCGTGTTCGACATGGTGGTGGCCGGCCGCGTCGTCGAGGACGACGTGGCGATCATGATGGTGGAGGCCGAGGCCACCACGCAGACGCTCGACCTCGTCGCGCTGGGCGCCGCCGCGCCCACGGAGGACGTCGTCGCCGCGGGTCTGGAGGCGGCCAAGCCGTTCATCCGAGCCCTGTGCGTGGCCCAGGACGCGCTGGCGAGCGCCGCGGCCAAGCCCGTCGGGGAATTCCCCGTGTTCCTCGAGTACTCCGACGACGCCTACGCGGCCGTCGAGGCCGCGGCGGGCGCGCGCGTCGCCGAGGCGCTGACCATCGTGGGCAAGGCCGAGCGCGAGGCTGCGCTCGACGCCATCCAGGCCGAGGTGGTCGCCGAGCTCGCCCCGCGATTCGAGGGGCGCGAGAAGGAGATCTCCGCCGCACTGCGCAGCGTGACCAAGAAGTCCGTGCGGCAGCGGGTGCTCCGCGACCACGTCCGCATCGATGGCCGCGGCCTGCGTGACATCCGAGTCCTGGCCGCCGAGGTCGACGTCCTTCCCCGCGTGCACGGCTCCGCCCTGTTCGAGCGCGGCGAGACGCAGATCCTCGGAGTGACGACGCTCAACATGCTGCGGATGGAGCAGCAGCTGGACACGCTGTCACCGGACAATCGCAAGCGTTACATGCACAACTACAACTTCCCCCCGTACTCCACGGGCGAGACCGGTCGCGTGGGCTCGCCCAAGCGCCGCGAGATCGGCCACGGCGCCCTCGCCGAGCGCGCCCTGGTCCCGGTCCTGCCCACCCGCGAGGAGTTCCCCTACGCGATCCGGCAGGTCTCCGAGGCGATCGGCTCGAACGGCTCCACGTCGATGGGGTCGGTCTGCGCCTCGACGATGTCCCTCATGGCGGCCGGCGTGCCGCTGAAGGCGCCCGTCGCGGGCATCGCCATGGGCCTCATCAGCGGTGACGTGGACGGCCGCACGGAGTTCGTCACCCTCACCGACATCCTGGGCGTCGAGGACGGCTTCGGCGACATGGACTTCAAGGTCGCCGGCACCCGGGACTTCATCACCGCCCTGCAGTTGGATACCAAGCTGGACGGCATCCCGGCGTCCGTCCTCGCAGGGGCGCTCGACCAGGCTCGCGAGGCGCGTCTGACGATCCTCGAGGTCATGGGCGAGGCGATCGACAGCCCCGGCGAGATGAGCCTCTACGCACCGCGGATCATCACCGTGAGGATCCCGGTCGACAAGATCGGCGAGGTGATCGGGCCGAAGGGCAAGATCATCAACCAGATCCAGGAGGACACCGGCGCCGACATCACGATCGAGGACGACGGCACGATCTACATCGGGGCCTCCGACGGTGTCGCCGCCGAGGCGGCGCGGTCCAAGATCAACGCCATCGCCAACCCGACGATGCCGGAGGTGGGGGAGCGCTACCTCGGCACCGTGGTCAAGACCACGAACTTCGGGGCGTTCGTCTCCCTGGTCCCTGGTCGTGACGGGCTGCTGCACATCTCCGAGATCAAGAAGCTCGCCCCGGGCAAGAAGCGCCTCGAGACGGTGGAGGAGGTCCTCAACGTCGGCGACAAGGTGCAGGTGGAGATCAAGGAGGTCGACCCGCGCGGGAAGCTCTCCCTGATCCCGGTGATCGAGGGCGAGGCCGCTGCGGAGACCGTGGACGCCTGACCGGGCCCGTGAGCACCCGCCGTGCGCTGACCCGCACCCTGCTGGAGGGGACCGACGGCGCCCTCGTGCGCCGCACGGTCCTCCCCAGCGGGCTGCGGATCATCACGGAGTACGTCCCCGGCGTGCGCTCGGTGTCGTTCGGCGTATGGGTCGGCGTCGGCTCCCGCGACGAGACCCCGGCGCAGACCGGGGCCGCGCACTTCCTCGAGCACCTGCTCTTCAAGGGCACCGAGACCCGCACCGCGTGGGAGATCTCCTCGGCGGTCGAGGCCGTCGGCGGGGAGATGAACGCCTTCACGACGAAGGAGTACACCTGCTACTACGCACGCGTCCTCGACTCGGATACGCGAATCGCGATCGACGTCGTGTGCGACCTCGTGAACCACGGCCTCCTGGCGGCCGAGGACATCGAGTCCGAACGGGCGGTCATCCTCGAGGAGATCGCCATGAACGACGACGACGCGGCGGATGCCGTCCACGACGTCTTCATGCGCGGCCTGTACGGCGCCTCGCCCCTGGGGCGCCCGATCCTCGGGACCCAGGAGTCGCTCGAGGGGCTGTCACCGCGCGGCATCCGCGGGTTCTATCGCCGACACTACGTGCCCTCCCAGATGGTGGTGGCCGCCGCAGGATCGGTGGACCACGAGGAGGTCGTGGCGATGGTGCGGGAGGCATTCGGCGCTCACGCGTGCGTCGCCGCCCCGGCGCGCCTTCCGGCGCGCTCCGCGGCCCGGGGCCCGGCCCTGCGCGGACTCGGGTCGTCCAGCGTCGTCGAGCGATCGCTCGAGCAGGCCAACATCGTGCTCGGGATGCCGACGTTCCGCCGGACCGACGATCGGCGGTACGCGCTGGGAGTCCTCAACGCGGCACTCGGCGGCGGGATGTCGAGTCGGCTCTTCCAGCGAGTGCGCGAGGAGCGCGGCCTCGCGTACTCCGTGTACTCCTTCGTCAGCGGCTTCGCCGACACGGGCTTCCTCGGCGTCTATGCCGGGTGCCTGCCCGAGCGTGCCCGTGAGGTCGTCGCCCTGTGCCGCGAGGTCCTCGACGACGTGCGCCGCGACGGACTGGGGGACGAGGAGCTCGCCCGCGCGAAGGGGCAGGTTCGCGGAGGACTGGTGCTCGGACAGGAGGACACCGGCGCCCGCATGAGCCGCATCGCGAAGGGGGAGATGCTCTTCGGCGAGATCCCCTCGGTCGACGACGTGCTCGCGCGCGTCGACGCGGTGACGACCGAGGACGTCGGCGCGCTCGCATCCGAGGTCCTCGCGGCGCCGGTGACGCACGCCGCGATCGGGCCCTTCGGCGGGGCGGTTCCCGGGCCGGGCGCGCTCTAGCCCACCCCTGCCGGCCTAGTACTCGCGGACGGTCTGTGCCTCCGCCTTGGGACCACGGGCTGCCGACTTGACGAGGGCAGCGGCGTCGTCGGGCAGCAGGATCCCCGCGGCCACGTCGGCGTCGGCCTCGCTCGCGACCGAGGCGACGTAGTCCGCGACCGGCGGGTAGCGCGCGTCGAGCTCCGCGTCCGACAGCGGCGTCTGCCCGCCCGTGAGCGGGCAGAAGAGCGCCAGCGTCCCCGACCCCGGCGCGCTGGTGGGGGTGTACGTCGCCACGGGCACGTCGATGCGCGGCAAGCGCAGGCCGCCGACGGGATTGCCGAGGGCGTCCAGCTCGGCGGCACCCGTGCCCGAACGCTGCAGTCGCTGGCCGTCCGCGGGGGCGACGCCGTCCTCATGCCAGCGTGCGAGCGCCTCCAGGGCGCTGTGCCAGGCGAACCGCGCGGGGAAGTCGTTGACGCCCGCCGGTGCTGTCCACCGGCAGGTCCCCGTCGGCTTCAGGGGGGTATCCCGGCGGATGACGCCGATGGCCTGCTCGGCGCCCCAGCGGTCGTTGTGCGACGCGCCGGCGATCTCCCAGAGGCGGTACCGATCGGTCGGGGTGTCGGAGTCCGGCCGCCACAGCGCCGCGGCGAAGGCGGCCTCGTCGCCGGGCTGCGGCCCCCGCAGGGGGTCGGACCAGCTCTGCAGGGCGATGACCGGGGCGCCCCGCCCGTGCAGCCGACGTTGCCGCTGCGACGCGGAGGTCGAGGGAACGGATCCGTCGCGAGGGGCGGCGTACTGCAGGTTGGTCGCCCCGCCGCCGCGGTAGGCGACGAGGAATCCGTCGTACACGCGATGGCGCGGGTGGATGGCGTTGACGTACGTGGTCGCATACCCGGCCATCTGCGACTGGCCGGTGAGGTAGAGCGACGTCACGTCGTAGCCCGCGAGGGGGTTGGTGGGCCGCTCCGATGCGAGCAGGGCGCCCACCTGGGACGTGAGGTCCCAGGCGAGGGAGGGATCGCGCGAGCCCGAGACCGCGTCCCTGGCCGCCCTCGGGACCATGAGGTTGAGCCCGAGGTCGGTGTACCTGTCCGGCTGCCGGGCGAAGTTCCGCAGCGCATTGAGCCCGGTCTGCTGGACGGTGATCCCGACGTAGGCCCAGCCTTCGCGCACGAGATGCTCATGCGCCTGCTGCCATGCGACGTCGATGTCGAGCATCGCCGTGGTATTCATCATCTCGACGAGGACTCGGCCGTTGAAGTCCGCGGGATCCTGGGGAGCTCGGACGATGATCCTCGAGCGGTACCTGCCCTGCGGGGAACTCGGCGCGTCCGCCACGCGCACCCGCGTCGACGACTTGATGTAGGAGTACACCTTCGGGTCGCGCAAGGTGACGACGTACTCCGACTCGGTGTAGCCCAGGTCGTCGACGTCCTGCATGGCCCCGGTGAAGATCGTGGGTCCCGGGATGGGTGCGATGCCCGGAAGGGGGATCGCGGATGCGGGGGCCGCGGGCAGGCGCCCCTGATCGGGCTGGGCGTGGCCGGGTGTCGCGACGAGGGCCGCGGCGAGGAGGCCCAGGGAGGCCGCGAGGACAGGCAGGCGCAGAGGGTTCACGCGGCCATGCTCCCGGCTCCGCGCCCGGGTTGCATCTCGGGTCGTGATCAGGGGGGCCAGCGCGGGCCACCCACTACTCTGGGGGCGTGATCCGCGTCGGCGTCCTCGGGGCCGCGGGTCGCATGGGAGGTCACGTCGTGACCGCGGTCGACGATGCCGACGACCTCCACCTGGCCGCCGCGATCGACCTGGGGGATCCCCTGGATCGCCTGTCCGACGCCGGCGTCGAGGTGGCGGTGGACTTCACCACCCCCGACGCCGTCCTGGCCAACGTCCGCTATTGCATCGACCACGGCATCTCCGTGGTGGTGGGGACCACCGGATTCACCGAGCAGCGCCTCGACGAGATTCGTGGCTGGCTGGGGCCCGAGCCCAGTGTCGGGGTCGTCGTCGCCCCGAACTTCGCGCTCGGCGCGGTCCTGCTGATGCGCTTCGCGCGGATGGCTGCGCCCTACTTCGAGTCGGTCGAGATCATCGAACTGCACCACGCCGACAAGGTCGACGCTCCCTCAGGCACGGCGGTGCACACCGCGCGGGCGGTCGCCGAGGCCCGGAGGGGGAGGCCTCCTCAGGCCGACGCGACCGAGCAGGCCCTGGACGGCGCCCGGGGGGCCGATGTGGGCGGCGTGCGCGTGCACTCGGTCCGGCTCCGGGGGCTGGTGGCGCACGAGGAGGTCCTGCTGGGCAATCCCGGCGAGGTGCTCGCGCTGCGTCACGACTCCCTGGACCGCTCGTCGTTCATGCCGGGCGTCCTGCTGGCAGTGCGTCAGGCCACGGCGCGGCCGGGGCTCACGGTCGGGCTGGAGCCGCTGCTCGACGCCGATTCGCCGTGACCCGCCCGGCGGGGGAGGGCCAGGCGCGGCCGCCGTGGCGGGATCCCCGGGCCTGGGTCGTGGTCCTCGTCTTCGCGGTGTCGGCGTACCTCGTGCTCGCGGCGTGGCGCGGGGCCGCGTTCGTCGGCGAGGGAAGCCTCAGCAGCGTGGTGCTCGGGATCGCCGTGCTTGCGTTGCCGCTGCTCGGTGCCTGGCTGGTGTGGCGTGAGATCCGCTTCGGCCGCGCGATGGAGAGCATGGGGCGCGCGCTGGAGGCCGAGGGCGACCTGCCCCTCGACGACTTCGAACGCACGCCGTCGGGGCGCGTCGCCCCGGACGACGCCCAGCGCTTCTTCGAACGCGAGAAGGCGCGCGTCGACGCAGACCCCGAGGACTGGCGCGGGTGGTACCGACTCGGCCTGGCGTACGACGCCGCCCGCGACCGCACGCGGGCTCGCGCGGCGATGCGCGAGGCCATCCGACGCCGGGAAGCGGGCTCCTAGCCGGAGGCGTGGACCTCGTTCCACCACACGGCGAGGCGGTCCCGGGCCGCGTGCCACGCCTGCGGCCGGAGCCAGAGATCCGCGGACGCGGAGGTGACGGTCGTGGGGATCGCCCCGTCGCGCGTGTCGAGGACGACTCGCTCGCCGGGCACGCGCAGCGGCGTCCCGCACCAGGGCACCGGTCCCCTCACGACGCGCACGGCGGTGACGGACTCCCAGGGCACCGCGGTCGTGCGGAGGATCGTCGCAACCTTGACGCCGCTGTCGCGCACGTAGGTGCCCGACACCCAGGCGCGCACGAGGATGGCGCTCACGGGCACCCCGAGGACGCACAGGAGCAGCAGCACGACCGCGAGCTCTGCGATCGAGCGCACGGCGGCGACCGCCATGAGCGCGGGGATCGCGATGCTGAGCCAGGCGAGCGTGACCGGGATGAGCAGGGCGAGGCGCCACGGCCCCCGGTTCGGGACGCGGGCCCACCTCGTCTGGCGAGCATCGGCGTCGACGGGCTCGGGTGCGCGACGCGGGTAGAGGGAGCCGAGGAGGGGGCGATGCTCGTGATCGGCGCTCACGGCAGCCACCCCAGGGCACGGGCGACCGCCGTCACGGCCGCGGCGGAGACGATCACCACGAGGAAGGGCGCCCTCAGGAGCAGTGTCACCACCGCGGTGGCGAGCCCGAGGAGCCGGGCATCGACGGTGACCTCTGACTGGGTGGTGAACGTCCAGATGCCCACGAGCGCCGCGAGCAGCGCCACCGGGATGAGCGCCGTCGCGCGGCGCACGGCAGGGGCCTCGAGCCAGTGCTCCGGCACGACGTAGCCGGCGAGCTTGAGCAGGAAGCATGTCGCGGATCCGATGAGCACCGTCGCCCAGATCATGGGAGCGCCTCCGTCGGCCGGCTCTCCGGGGCACGGCCCGCGCCGGTGACGAGCCCGACGGCCACCCCGACCGCTCCCGCGACGAGGACGGGGATTCCGGGCCGCAGCAGGGGCGTCATCGCGACGGCCGCGACCAGGGCGCTGCCCGCGACCAGTCGCATGGGCCAGGTGCCGAGCCGTGGCCACAGCAGGGCGAGGAAGGCTGCCGGTGCCGCGGCGTCCAGGCCGTACATCGCGGGGTCATCGAGGAGCCCGGCCCCCACGGCGCCGATGAGGGTGCCGAGGTTCCACAGGACGAAGATCGACAGGCCGGTCGCCCAGAAGGCGAGCCGCGCAGGACGCGGATCATCCGGGGCCGAGGCCCCCCCGGAGCGGTTCCCCTCGTGCGCGAGCGCCATGCCGGTGGACTCGTCGATGGTGAGCTGCGCCGCGGGCAGGCGACGCCAGCCTCGCATCGCCAGGATCGGCGCCATGTGGATCGCGTAGAAGGAGTTCCGGGTGCCGATGAGCGCCGCGGTGGCGATCGCCACGACGGCGCCGCCGCCTGTCGCGAGCACGCCGATCATCGCGAACTGCGATGCCCCGGTGAACATGAGCACCGACAGTGCCTGGGTCTGCAGGACGCTGAGGCCGGACGCCACGGCCAGTGCGCCGAACGACAGCGCATAGGCACCCGTGCCGAGCCCGATGCCGATCGCATCGCGCACGATGCCCCGTCGAGTGTCCTCGAAGGTCGTCATGGTCAGTGGATCGCCGGATCCAGCGCCTGGGCGATCTCGGCGACGCGTGCGCGCACCCGCGCGGCGTCCTCGGGGACCAGCGATGCCCGCGTGCGGCGATCGAGGATGTCTTCCACGGTCAGGGCGCCCTCCGCCGTCACCGCGTGGACCACGTCGACGCCGCGGATGGGGATCCCGTGCGCCGGCGCGCCGGCGTCCAGCGGCTCGAGCAGCGCGGGCGCGTCGAGCGCCCGGGCGGCCACGCGCGGGGCCTCCGCGCCGTAGCGCCGCACGAGCGACAGCGGCACCCCCGGGGGCGGTGGCGTGCGGTACGGCTGTGCGCCCACGACGCCCAGCTCACGCGTGCGGCACGGCGCGGCCTCGATCGCGGCGCTGGCGAGATCGACCGCGTCCTGGGCCATGCGCCGGTACGTCGTGAGCTTGCCTCCCGCGACGGTGACCACCCCGTCGTCGCGGAGAGACACGATGTGACGGCGGGAGATGTCGTCGGTGCGATCGGGTTCGTCGCGCCCCTCGGGCAGGACGAGGGGCCGCAGTCCGGCGTAGGTGCCCAGGACATCCGCGGGAGTGAGCGGCCGCTCGAGGGCCGCGGACAGCCACGCGAGGATGTCGGAGATCTCCGCCGAGTCCGGGACGGGGACGTCGGGCACCGGGCCGGACTGCGGGATGTCGGTGATCCCCGCGATCACGGGGCCGGCGACGGTGGGCAGCGCGAAGGCGTAGCGCCCGCGCTCGCCGGGAACGGCCACGGTGAGCGCGGCGCGCGCAGAGCCGAGCGCCTCCGGGCGCAGGAGCGCGTGGCTCCCGCGTGACGTCGTGAGCGCGATCGTCGGGTCGAGTTCGGCAGTCCAGATGCCGGTCGCCAGGATCACGGCGCGGGCGCGGACGTCGAACTCCCCCCCCTCGAGGACGTCGTGCACGCGGGCGCCTTCGCTCGCGGCCTCCACGGCGCGCGCCCGGGTGATGATCCGGGCTCCGTGCCGCGCCGCCGTGCGGGCGAGGGAGATCACCAGCCGGGCGTCATCGACGAGCTGGCCGTCCCAGTGCAGCGAGCCCCCGGCGAGTCGCGTGCGGTCGATGCCGGGAACGAGTTCGGCGACCCGGTCGGCGGACAGCGCGCGCGACCGGCCGAGGAGGCCCGTCGGTGTCCGGGCAGCGATCCTCAGGGCGTCCGCGGCGGCGAGGCCGGTGCGCACGAGCGCGCGCTCGCGGGCCGGGGTGTCGTCGAAGGCGGGGATCACGTGAGGCAGGGCCCGGATGAGGTGGGGAGCGACCGTCGCCATGAGGTAGCGACGCTCGACGGCGCTCTCCCACGCGACCGCGACATCCCCATGGGCCAGGTAGCGCAGCCCTCCGTGCACGAGCTTGCTCGACCACCGAGAGGTGCCGAAGGCGAGATCGTGAGCCTCGACGAGGGCGACGCTCAGGCCGCGGGTCGCCGCGTCGAGCGCGACACCGGCCCCGGTGACACCGCCGCCGATGACGAGCACGTCGACCACCCCGCCCGCGAGCGCGTCAGGTCGTAGGCGGGTGCGGCCCGGGGGTCGGTGATCGGCACCCCAAGAGCCTCCCACGGGCCGCGCGACGGGCGTGCCAGACTGGTCGGGTGAGGGCGGCCAGCGGTGCGGCGTGGCCGGTCCGACGGAACCCCGGATCCCTCGATCTCGCGGCGCGCTGGGGCCGCCACCGGGAGGATCTCGGAGCGGCGGCGCTCGGCTTCCTTCGCGAGCAGGTCGGAGTCGCCGCCCCCTGGCCGCTCGCGGACCCCGAAGGCTGGCGGGTGCGCGAGAGCGCCCTGACGCCCGACGACATCGACGAGCTGCGCGGCATCGTCGACGAGGACGGCGTTCTCCTGGACTCGGCCAGCCGCATCGCGTGGACCGGGGGAGCGTCGTACGCCGACTACGCCGCGCGACGCGACGGGGGCATCGCCGTCGGGGGCGAGGCAGGCGACGTCCCCGACGCCGTGGTGCTGCCGAGGAGCCACGACGAGGTCGGCGCGCTCCTTGCCGCGTGCCGTCGCCGCCGACTCGCGGTCGTTCCGTTCGGAGGGGGCACCTCGGTGGTCGGCGGTCTCGCCGCGCACGGTCGCCGGATCGCCATCGCCATGGATCTCATGTCCAGCCTCATCCGCGTCGACGCGGTGTCCTGCCTGGCCACGGTCGAGGCCGGGATCACCGGCCCGCGGCTGGAGCCCCTGCTCGCCGCCCGGGGACTCACCCTGGGCCACTTCCCGCAGTCGTGGCAGCGCGCGAGCATCGGGGGCTACGTCGCCACGCGGTCGTCAGGGCAGGCATCCACCGGGTACGGGCGCGTCGAGGACATGGTCGAGTCGTTGCGCGTGGCCACGCCGGAGGGCACCCTCGAGCTCGGCCGCGGTCCGGCGAGCGCGGCAGGCCCTGACCTTCGCGGCCTCCTGGTGGGTAGCGAGGGCGCACTCGGCATCATCACGGAGGTCACCCTGCGCGTGCGTCGTCTCCCGACGGAGTCACGCTACGAGGGCGTGATGTTCCCCGACTTCGCCGCCGGCTGCGCGGCGTTCCGCGACCTCGCGCAGGGCAGGGCATCGGCGGACGTGATGCGACTGTCGGACGAGGCGGAGACGGCGGTCACGCTCGCGATGTCGGGCCCGCGAGGTGTCACCGGGGCGGCGTTCGGCCGCTATCTCGATGCTCGGGGGGTGGCGGGCGGCTCGTTGGCGATCCTCGGCTGGGAGGGCACCGACGGCGACCAGGTGGCGGACCGCCGCGCCGCCGCGTGGCGCGTCATGAAGCGCCACGGCGCGGTGTCGCTGGGTCGGCGCGTGGGCAGGTCATGGCGCCGGGGACGATTCCACGGTCCCTTCCTCCGCGACACGCTCCTCGACCTGGGGTACCTCGTCGAGACCGTGGAGACCGCCGCGCACTGGAGCGGGCTCGCCGATCTTCATGCCGCCGTGTCCGGGAGCCTGCGCTCGTCGCTGGGGCCGCGCCCGGGACCCTACGTCATGTCGCACGTGTCCCACGTGTACGAGACGGGTGCCTCGCTCTACACGACGGTGATCGCGGTCGCGGACCGCGCCGACCCGGTGGGTCAATGGCATCGAGCGAAGCGCGATGTCTCGGAGGCCATCGTCTCCCGCGGGGCGACCATCACCCACCATCACGCGGTCGGCCGCGATCACGCCCCGTGGCTCGCCCAGGAGATCGGTGTGCTCGGGGTGGGGGTGATCGCCGCGGTCAAGGCGCGGCTGGATCCTGACGGGATCATGAATCCGGGGGTGCTTCTTCCTCCGGCGGATCCGAGATGATGCTCACCAGTCGGACCTCGCGCACCGTGGACTCGTCCGTGACCGCGAGATCCCGATAGGCGCTGTCGGGACCCCAGCCCGCCGACTGCAGGAAGCCCCGCCGCGCCTCATCGGCGAGGGGAACCCAGGTCACGGCCTCGAGATGGCCGCCCTGGACGAGCAGGTCCACGCACGCCGCGAGCAGTCGTGACCCGTGCCCCTGCCGCCACGCATCCGGGTCGATCACGAACAGGCCGACCTCCCCGGGGGCGCGAGCGGAGTCCTCTCCCGCGTCGGGGTCCCCGGATGGCCCCACCGACGCGGCGCCCACGACCGTGCCCGACCCGTCGGTGGCGACCAGGAGCCGGTCCGGTCCCGGGCGTAGGAGGGCCCGGCCCCATTCCAGGGCGATGTCGGACTCGTCGAGGGCCTCGAGGACCTCGGCGGGCAGGATGCCGGCGTACGAGGCCCGCCACGCGCGCACCTGCACCCGGGCGATGTCGTCCACGTCGGACGTGCGCGCCAGCCGGACGGAGTCGGGACCCGCGGACGACATGCCTCCTGCCTACCACTTCCCGGGGCGGTGCCCTGAGGCGGGTCCGAGGGGCAGGTCGTCGGCGAGCGCCGCGGGGCGACGGATGCCCGGATCGTCGAGGAGGAGCGCGTGACGGAGGACGGGGACGTCGAGTTCCGCAGCGACGTGACGGTCGAGCTGGTCAAGGCCGCGGCCCAGGACTCCGACGTGATCTGGGCGGCGCGCGTGTCCACCAAGGGGGAGTCCTCGCTGGAGGACGTCGACGCTGACCCCGAGAAGGCGCTCGGGCTCATCAACTACCTCATGCGCGACCGGCACGGCACGCCGTTCGAGCACGCGTCGATGACCTTCTTCGTCTCGGCGCCGATCTTCGTGTTCCGCGAGTTCATGCGGCATCGGATCGCGTCGTACAACGAGGAGAGCGGCCGCTACCGGGAGCTGCGCCCGGTCTTCTACGTCCCCGCCCCGGAGCGCCGGCTGGTGCAGCAGGGCAAGCCGGGGGCCTACGAGTTCGTCGAGGGCACGGACGAGCAGTACCGCGTGACGGTGGAGCAGACGGAGGCCGCGTGCCGCGCGTCGTACGCCGCCTACCGGGCGATGCTCGAGGCGGGCGTGGCCCGCGAGGTGGCCCGCGGCGTGCTCCCGGTCGCGACGTACTCCTCGATGTACGTGACCATGAACTCCCGGGCGCTCATGAACTTCCTCTCGCTGCGCACCAAGCACCCGGACAGCCACTTCCCGTCCTTCCCCCAGCGCGAGATCGAGATGGTGGCGGATCTCATGGAGGCCGAATGGCAGGCGCTCATGCCGATCACCCACGCCGCCTTCGTCGCCCACGGGCGCGTGGCGCCGTGACGGGCCCGAGGGCCCCGGGGCGATAGCCTGCGGGCATGCCGGTTCCTCCCACCGGGCCCGTCGGGGTCATGCTCACGGCGATGGTGACGCCGTTCTCCGCCGACGGCAGCCTGGATCTCGACGGCGCTGCGCGCCTGGCGGCCCATCTCGTCGACGGCCTCGGCAACGACGGGCTCGTCGTCAACGGCACGACGGGGGAGTCCCCCACCACGACGGACGAGGAGAAGCGCGACGTCATCCGCGCCGTCAAGTCCGCGGTGGGCGACCGGGCGCGCGTCATCGCGGGAGTCGGCACGTACGACACTGCGCACTCCTGTCACCTTGCCCGGGAGGCCGAGGCCGCCGGCGCCGACGGCCTGCTCGTCGTGTCGCCGTACTACAACCGCCCCCCGCAGGAGGGGCTCATCGCGCACTTCCGGGCCGTCGCCGACGCGACGGGTCTGCCGGTCGTCCTCTACGACATCCCCAAGCGCACCGGCGTCGCCATCGAGGTCGAGACACTCGTCCGCCTCGCCGAGCACCCGCGGATCGTCGCGAACAAGGACGCCAAGGGCGACCTCGAGGCCGCCCAGTGGGCCATGGCCCGGTGCGACCTCGGCTGGTACTCCGGCGTCGACATCCTCCACCTGCCGCTGCTCGCAGTGGGGGCCAACGGATTCATCTCGGTGGTGGGCCACCTCGTCGCCGACCGGATCCGCCGCATGGCGCAGGCGTTCCACGCCGGAGACGTCTGCGAGGCCATCGCCGTGAACCGTGCGCTGCTGCCCGTGTACTCCGGCATCTTCCGCACGCAGGGCGTGATCCTCACCAAGGCGGCCCTCGCCCTACAAGGGCTGCCGGGCGGGGGCGTGCGCTCGCCCCTCGTCGCTGCCACGCCGGAGCAGGTCGCCACCCTGCGCGCCGACCTGGCGGCCGGGGCCGTCCCGCTCGAGGTCGTCGCCGCGTGAGCCATCCCCATCCGGACCTGCCCGCGCCCGGTCCGCTCCCGGCCGGCGGCCTGCGCGTCGTCGCCCTCGGCGGACTCGGCGAGATCGGCCGCAACATGACCGTGCTGGAGTTCGACGGCCGGTTGCTCGTTGTCGACTGCGGCGTTCTCTTCCCCGAGGAATCCCAGCCCGGGGTCGACCTCATCCTCCCTGACTTCGCCTCCCTCGAGGACCGCCTCGACGACATCGAGGGCGTCGTGCTCACGCACGGCCACGAGGATCACGTGGGCGGGCTGCCGTTCCTCCTGCGACTGCGGCCCGACCTTCCCCTGCTCGGCTCTCGGCTCACCCTGGCGCTGGTCGAGGCGAAGCTGCGCGAGCACCGGATCACCCCGATCACGCTCGAGGTGTCCGCCGGGTCGCGCGAGCGCCTCGGGCCGTTCGACCTGGAGTTCCTCGCCGTCAATCACTCGATCCCCGACGCGCTCGCGGTCGCCATCCGCACCCCCGCGGGGCTGGTGCTCCACACGGGCGACTTCAAGATGGACCAGTTGCCGCTCGACGGCCGGATCACCGACCTCAACTCCTTCGCCCGCCTGGGAGACGAGGGAGTCGACCTCCTGCTCGTCGACTCCACCAATGCGGAGGTGCCCGGCTTCATCCCCAGCGAGCGCGAGATCGGTCCGGTCCTGGACTCGGTGTTCACCCGCTCGCGCGGCCGGATCATCGTGGCGTCGTTCGCCTCGCACATCCACCGCGTCCAGCAGGTGATCGACGCGGCGGCGGCGCACGGGCGCAAGGTCGCCTTCGTCGGGCGATCGATGGTGCGCACCATGGGCGTTGCGCGCGACCTCGGCTACCTGCGCGTCCCCGAGGGGCTGCTCGTGTCCATGGACGAGCTGTCCGAGCTGCCCGATGACCGGGCCGTCCTCATCTGCACGGGCTCGCAGGGCGAGCCGATGGCGGTGCTCTCGCGCATCGCCAACAGCGACCACGCGATCAAGGTGGGCCCGGGGGACACCGTGGTCCTCGCCTCGTCGCTGATCCCGGGCAACGAGAACGCCGTGAACAGGGTGATCAACGGGCTGACACGCACCGGCGCCACGGTCATCCATCGCGGCAACGCCCTCGTGCATGTCTCGGGGCACGCGTCGGCGGGCGAGCTCCTGTACGTCTACAACATCGTGCGCCCGCGCAACGTCATGCCGGTGCACGGGGAGTGGCGGCACCTGCGCGCCAACGCGGCGCTCGCCCGCCAGACGGGGATACCCGAGGATCGGATCGTCCTCGCCGAGGACGGAGTCGTGGTGGACCTCGTCGATGGGGTGGCGTCGATCACCGGGTCTGTCCCCGTGGGCTACGTCTACGTCGACGGGGCCGGCGTCGGCGACATCAGCGAGGTGGCCCTCACCGACCGTCGGGTCCTCGGCGAGGAGGGCTTCATCTCGATCTTCGTCGCCGTCGACATCGTCGAGGGCAAGGTGGTCGCGGGGCCGGAGATCGAGACGCGCGGATTCCACGAGGATCCCGACGTCCTCAAGCCGGTCCGTGACAACGTCCGGCGCGAGGTCGAGGAGGCCCTGGCCGCGGGCGTCGTCGATGCCCACCAGCTGCAGCAGCGGGTCCGGCGCGTCGTGGGTCGCTGGGTGTCCCAGACCCACCGGCGCCGTCCGATGATCCTGCCGGTCGTCGTCGAGGCCTGAGCCCCCCGTCCCGACCGGGACGGGAGGGGGGCGCGACACGCGAGGTGCGTGTGACGAGCGGGATCCCTGGGACTCACGGGTAGCCTCGTCCCATGGCGGGTCGATCCAGCGTGCCCACGCGCAGCACGTCCACCCGGTCGGGCTCATCCGGCCGGGCGGCCCCCTCGCGCTCCTCCTCGGCCGCCCCCAAGGCATCCGCGCGGACCCCGTCCGTGGCGCCCAAGACCACGGCGTCCCGGTCGAGGACCGCGGCGCCGAAGTCGACGGGATCCACGTCCACGAGGTCGAAGTCCGCAGGCTCATCGCGATCGACGTCCTCCCGCACGAAGTCCTCCCGGCCGGCCAGGTCGGGGCCGGGCCCCCTCGTCCGCGCCCTTCGCGCCTGCGGGCGAGGGCTCATGGCCGCCTGGCTGGCCGTCGCCGCCGGCGTGGGCAAGGCCGCGCGCAGGGTGGGCACGGACGCCCGCGAACTCGATCCGCAGCACCGCCGCGACGGTCTCGGCCTGCTCTTCATCGCGCTGGCCATCGTCAGTGCGGCCGCGGTGTGGTTCGGGCTCGACGGATGGTTCGTCATCGGGCTCGGCACCGTGTCGGCCTACTTCGTCGGTGCCCTCGACCTGCTCGTGCCGGTGATCCTCCTCGCGCTCGCCTGGCGCACGCTCCGGCACCCCGAGGACCACGTCACCAATGGACGCCTCCTCGTCGGGGGCCTCGCGCTGCTCCTCGCCGCCGCCGGGCTCTGGCACCTCAGCCGCGGGTTACCCTCCCCGGCCGACGGCCTGGAGGCCTTCTCCGCCGGCGCCGGGATCACCGGCTGGGTCATCACGGCGCCCGTCGCGTCGGCCGTCGGGCCTGCGGTCACGGCGGTCCTGCTCGGCCTGCTCGCGATCTTCGGCCTGCTCGTCATCTCCGGCACTCCGCTCATGGCGATCCCGCGCGCGGTGGGCGCTCTGCTCGCGCCCCTGCTGCGCCCCGGTACGGGATCTGCCGAGCGTGACGAGGACGGCGAGTACGACGAAGCGCCGAACGACGCCTACGACGACGACGCCCACGACGACGACGCCTACGACGACGCCGACTACGACGCGGACCACGACGACGTCCCGGACGCACCGCCCACGCGCGATCCCGAGGCGGAGTGGCGCGGGGTATCCGCCGCGGTCGGAGTGACGCAGACGGCGGAGCACGAGGTCGACCCCCAGCCCGTAGACGCCGGCCCCTCGTCACCCGACATCCCCGTGGTGCCGGCAGGTGACGCCGCCGCGATGGAGCAGTTGCCGCTCGAGCCATCGCTGCCCTACCGGCTCCCCGCACCGGAGATCCTCAAGGCGGGTGCCCGGGCCCGCAGCCGCACGAAGGCCAACGACAGCGTCGTCGCGGCCCTCACCGAGGTCCTCGATCAGTTCAGCATCGATGCGCGCGTCACGGGCTTCACGCGCGGACCGACGGTCACCCGCTACGAGATCGAACTCGGTCCCAGCGTCAAGGTTGAGCGGGTCACGGCACTGAGCCGCAACATCGCCTACGCCGTCGCCAGCCCCGAGGTCCGCATCCTCAGCCCGATCCCGGGCAAGTCGGCCATCGGCATCGAGATCCCCAACACCGACCGCGACATCGTGGCGCTCGGAGACGTCCTGCGATCCTCCGAGGCGGTGGACGACCAGCACCCGCTCCTCGTCGCGCTCGGCAAGGACGTCGAGGGCGGCTACGTGGTGGCGAACCTCGCGAAGATGCCGCACCTCCTGGTGGCGGGCGCGACCGGCGCCGGCAAGTCCAGTTGCATCAACGCCCTCATCACGTCGATCCTCATGCGGTCCACGCCGGAGGAGGTGCGCCTCATCCTGGTGGATCCCAAACGCGTCGAGCTCACGGCGTACGAGGGAATCCCGCACCTCATCACGCCGATCATCACCCACCCCAAGAAGGCGGCCGACGCCCTGCAGTGGGTGGTCAAGGAGATGGACACGAGGTACGACGACCTCGCGCACTTCGGCTTCCGCCACATCGACGACTTCAACAAGGCCGTGCAGTCGGGCCGGCTCACCGCGCCGCTCGGGAGCGAGCGGGTGCTGCGGCCCTATCCGTACCTGCTCGTCGTCGTCGACGAGCTCGCCGACCTCATGATGGTGGCTCCGCGTGATGTCGAGGATGCCGTCGTCCGCATCACCCAGCTCGCACGGGCGGCCGGCATTCACCTCGTGCTGGCCACGCAGCGCCCGAGCGTCGACGTCGTCACCGGCCTCATCAAGGCCAACGTGCCCAGCCGGCTGGCCTTCGCGACATCATCCCTCGCCGACAGCCGGGTGATCCTGGACCAGCCGGGGGCGGAGAAGCTCGTGGGGCAGGGCGACGCCCTCTTCCTCCCGATGGGCGCGGCCAAGGCCACTCGGATCCAGGGCGCGTACGTCTCCGAGGGCGAGATCCGCAACGTCGTGCGCTTCACGCGCGAGCAGCGCGAGCCGACGTACCGTGACGACGTCACGGTCGTGAGCGGTCCGGCGAAGGCCGTGGACGAGGAGATCGGCGATGACCTCGACCTGTTGTGCCAGGCCGCGGAGCTCGTCGTGACCACGCAATTCGGATCCACCTCCATGCTCCAGCGCAAGCTGCGCGTCGGCTTCGCCAAGGCCGGCAGGCTCATGGATCTGCTGGAGTCCCGCGGGGTCGTGGGCCCGAGCGAGGGGTCCAAGGCCCGCGAGGTGCTGCTCAAGCCCGAGGATCTGCCCGGATTCCTCGTCACGGTGCGCGGCGGGGCCTGACCGCCGACCGCGGTGCCGCCCCCTGCTCTCTACCCTGAGTCCATGTCCCGGCCACGCGTGTCCGTCGTCACGCTGGGGTGCGCTCGCAACGACGTCGACAGCGACGAACTCCAGGGCAGGCTGCGCGACCAGGGCTTCGACGTCGGCGGGGACGAAGGCGAGGCGGATGTCGTCCTGGTGAACACCTGCGGCTTCATCGCCGCGGCCAAGAAGGACTCGATCGACACCGTGCTCGACCTCGCCGAGGGCGGCGCCCCGGTGGTGGTAGCCGGGTGCCTCGCCGAGCGGTACGGCGCCGAGCTCGCCGAGAGTCTCCCGGAGGCCGCGGCGGTCCTGGGGTTCGATGACTACCCCGACATCGCCGATCGCCTGCGCCGGGTGATGGCGGGGGAGACCCTGCCGGCCCACGAGCCGCGGGACCGTCGCCGGCTCCTGCCGCTGAGCCCGGTGGAACGGGGCAGTGCCGCGGTGGTGACGCCGGGTCATGGCGCGGGCGCTATTCGACGTGTCGTGACGGGCCCGTCCATGTCGGTGAAGCTCGCGTCAGGATGCGATCGACGCTGCTCGTTCTGCGCCATCCCGAGGTTCCGCGGCTCCTTCGTGTCGCGGCCGCCGCAGGACATCCTCGACGAGATCACCCAACTCGCCGACGGGGGCGCGCGCGAGATCGTCCTGGTGAGCGAGAACTCCACGTCGTACGGCAAGGACCTCGGCGACCTGCGCCTGCTCGAGGCACTGCTCCCGAGCATCGCGGCGGTGCCCGGCATCGTGCGGGTGCGCGTCAACTACCTCCAACCGGCGGAGATGCGGCCGAGCCTCGTCCGGGCCATCGCGGAGACCGACGGGGTGGCGGCGTACTTCGACCTGTCGTTCCAGCATGCGAGCGCGACCGTGCTGCGCCGAATGCGCAGGTTCGGGGGCACCGACGATTTCCTCGCGCTCCTCGACGGGATCAGGTCGGCCTCGCCGGGGGCCGGGGCGCGCAGCAACGTGATCGTGGGGTTCCCCGGCGAGACAGAGGACGATGTCGAGGAGCTCGTCGCGTTCCTCGCCGAGGCGCGATTGGATGGCATCGGCGTCTTCGGGTTCTCCACCGAGGACGGGACGGAGGCCGCCGAGATGCCCGGGCAGCTCGACGAGGCCGAGATCGCCGCGCGCGTGTCCCACGTGAGCTCGGCGGCCGACGACGCGGTCCTGCAGCGGGCGGAGGAGCGGGTGGGCGAGCTCCTGGACGTGCTCGTCGAGGACGTGATCGACGGACCGGGGACGACGCGGGCCGCGATCGCCGGGCGCGCGGAGCACCAGGGGCCCGAGGACACCGACACCGCGGTCGATGGCGCCCCGGCCTCCCTTTCCCTGGGCGATGTCGTGAGGGTCCGCGTGGTCGCGACGCAGGGCCCCGACCTCGTGGCGGTGCCGGCATGAGGAACGGGCCGCCCCTCGATCACGCCGGCGATGCGATCGGCACGCACTCGTGGCTGACCTGGCCCAATCTCCTCACCCTCGTGCGCCTGCTGTTCGTGCCGGTCCTGGCGGTGCTGCTGTTCTCCGGCGACGGCAATGACCCGACCACGCGGGCGTGGGCGACCGTGGTGTTCGTCGTGGCCGCGCTCACCGACCTCGTCGACGGCGAGCTCGCTCGCCGCAGCGGCACGGTCACGACCGTCGGCAAGATCGCCGACCCCATCGCCGACAAGGCCATCACCGGCGTTGCCCTCATCGGGCTGTCGTGGCTGGGTGACCTGCCCTGGTGGGTGACGATCGTGATCCTCGTGCGGGAGGTCGGCGTCACGCTGCTGAGGTTCTGGGTCATCCGCCACGGGGTGATCCCGGCGTCACGCGGGGGCAAGGCCAAGACGGTCGCGCAGATCATCGCGATCTCGCTCTATCTCGCGCCTCTTCCTCCGGGATTCGAGGCCGTTCGCGTCCTGGCCATGGCAGTCGCGGTCGTCCTCACGGTCGTCACGGGGGTGGACTACGCCGTGCGGGCCTGGCGCCTGCGCGCGGCGGGTCGGTCCGGCGCGCGGCGGGACGCGTGAGCCCCGCGGAAGCCGCCTACGCCGCCCTGGTCGGCGAGGGCGCGACGGTGGCCTTGGCCGAGAGCCTCACCGGCGGTGCCGTCTGCGCCGCGATCACGTCGGTGCCGGGGGCCTCGGCCGTCGTCGTGGGCGGGGTGGTCGCCTACGCGACGCCGGTCAAGGCCCAGGTGCTGGACGTGGACCGAGACCTGCTGGCGCGCGGGGGGGCGGTCTACTCCGACGTGGCACGCCAGAGGGCGGAGGGGGTGCGCCGTCTTCGCGGGGCGACGTCCGGCGTCGCGACGACCGGGGCGGCCGGCCCCGACCCGGCGCCGGGCGGCACCGAGGCTGCCGACGTCCCCGCGGGGACGGCGTACGTCGCGGTCGCGGGTCCGAGTGGTGCGCACGTGCGCCGCCTGCTCGTGGGCGGCGATCGCGAGTCCGTGCGCGCGGCGGTCGTGGCCGAGGCCCTGGCCCTCCTGGAGTCCGTCGTCCGGGGATCACGGGCCTGAGCGCTTCGAACGAGTGGCGCAGCGCGCAAGCGCCCCGGGTTCGGGGTACCGTGGTCCGGTGACTCTTCTGCGCGAGGCGCTGGGCGCCGAGCTTCGACGTCGTCGCCTCGACCAGGGCCGGACCCTTCGGCAGGTCTCCGCTGACGCCAAGGTCTCCCTGGGCTACCTCTCCGAGATCGAGCGCGGGGAGAAGGAAGCCTCCTCGGAGATGCTCAATGCCGTGTGCGGCGCCCTCGGGGCGCCGCTGTCCGACGTTCTCGCCGGCGTCACGGCTGCGGTCGCCGACCGCGAGGGCCTGCGCGTGCTCGGTCCCGTCCCCGCCGCCGCCTGACCCGTCGCTAGCCCGGCTGGCAGGCCGGGCACCAGTACGCATCCCGCTCGTGGATGCCCGTTCCCTGCCGTCCGTGCCGGATCGTGGTCCCGCAGCGCCGACAGGGCCGGCCCGCGCGGCCGTAGACATAGTGCTGCCCCCGCAGGCTGCCGGTCGACGCCTGCGCGCCTCGCTCCCGGTTGGCCCACAGGAGGCGACGTGACCGGGCCAGGAGCGCGTCAGGGTCCCCGATGGCGGAGACAGGCGCGTGCGGCGCCACCCCGCTGAGGAAGAGCGTCTCGGTCACGTAGATGAGCCCGAGGCCGGCGACGACACGCTGGTCGAGCAGGGCCTCGCCCGCGGGGCGATCGGGGTCGGCGAGAAGCCGTTTCCGCGCCTCCGGGGCGTCCCATTCGTCGGCGAGCAGGTCAGGCCCGAGGTGGCCGACCACGGAGTCTTCCTCCGCGGTGGGCAGGAGGTCGATGACCGGAAGGCGGTAGCCGACCGCGGTCCAGTCCTCGGTCGCGAGGATCGCGCGGATCTGCCACTCAGGGCCGCCGCGCCACGGCCGACCGGGTCGGTACAGGTGCCATGAGCCATCCATGCGGAAGTGCGTGTGCAGGGTGAGGCCGCCGTCGACGCGGAGGAGGATGTGCTTGCCGCGCGAGGCCACCCCGAGTACGGCGTGGCCCGTCAGGTCGGTGGTGGCCAGCGCCGGGGTGCGCATGTCCCAGCGGGTCAGGACCTGCCCGGTCAGGGCGGAGTCGAGTCGGCGAGCGGCAAGCCAGACGGTGTCGCCCTCAGGCATGCACCGATTCTGTCGCCTGCGCGGTCGCGTCGCGATCCCGGCGTACGACGCGGACCACGAACGAGATGGCCAGGGCGCTCATCGCCACGAGGACGGCGTAGCAGGTCCACCAGGCCGCGGGCGGAGCTCCGACGGCCATGAGGATGAGCCGGGCGTTGAGCAGCAGGATGAAGCAGCCGACGACGACGCCAAGGATCCGCGGGTTGAGGAAGCGGACGAGCCAGGCGGCGAGCGGGGCGGCGAGGACGCCGCCGATGAGCAGGGCGAGGACGATGCCGAGGTCGATGCCGGCCGTGCCGAGGCCGATGAGGAAGCCGAGGCTCGCGGCGAGCGCGACGATGAACTCCGCGGTGTTGACGGTGCCGACCACGCGCGCGGGCGAGAGGCGGCCGTCGGCGAGGAGGGTCGGCGTCGTCACCGGCCCCCAGCCCCCTCCGCCGGTGGCGTCGACGAAACCGCCGACGAGCCCCAGCGGGATCATCAGCCGCAGTCCCGGGGTGCCGGGCTTGCGGCGCGGCGCGCGGCCGAGGACGAACCGCAGCACGATGTAGATGCCGAGGAGGAACAGCAGCGTACCCGTGAACGGCAGGGCGGCCTTCGTCGAGAGGTTCGACAGGACGGTGGCGCCGACGAAGGCGCCGACGGCACCGGGGATGCCCACGCGTCTCACCCCGGACCAGTCGACGTTGCCGAAGCGGGAGTGAGCCGCGCCGGAGGCTGCCGCGGTGCCGAGCTTGGCGAGGTGGACCGAGGCCGAGGCGAGGGCGGGGGAGAGGCCGACGGCGAGGAGGAGGGTGGTCGAGGTGACTCCGAAGCCCATGCCGAGCGCCCCGTCGATGAACGAGGCGCCGAAGCCGGCGAGTGCGATGAGGATGAGGCTGGTCACGTGCGGTCTCCCGGGGTTCGCCAATGTCCCTAATGTCTACTGTCAGAGGCGACAATACCAGGTGGAAGGTCAGTGTGCCGGGAGCCGGCTGGCCACATGGACCAGTTTCGTCACCCCGATCCGTGCGGACGGCCCATTTCCATGCCGCGGAGCCCGGATCCCGGTGACGAAGTCGTAGCGGGCAGTGGTCGGTCAGTGCCAGGCGGGGGGGTCGTCGAGGAGCCGGCGGATCCGGGTGGGCAGGCGCTGGGCGACGACGTCGGCGAGCGAGACGGTCTCGAGGATCTGGCGCTCCGCGGCGCGCAGCGCCACCAGGACAGGCTGTAGGCCCGCGGCCGGCCCGGTGTAGTGCAGGTTCTCGGGTCGGGTGCCGGCCACGTCGGTGAGGGCCCCGCCCACGGCGCGGATGACGTCGGCGAGGGAGATCTCAGCCGCGGGCCGGGTGAGGGTCCAGCCGCCCTCGGGACCGCGGCGCGCGCGCACCAGGCTGGCCCGGCGCAGTTCGGCGAGGATCGCCCCGAGGTACGACGTGGGGATGGACTGGCGGTGCGAGATTTCCTCCGTCGTGAGCGGCCCGCCGTCGCCGGCCGCGAGTTCCAGTGCGGCGCGGAGCGCGTAGTCGGTCCTGCCGGAGAGCCTCACGCTGCGAGGATAGGGCGTCAGCCCCTCCGCAGGCGTAGGCCCGACGGCGTACGCGCGAATCCCGCCTCGACGAGCGCCACGACGACGGGGCCCCGCGCGGACACGGCCGACTCGCCCTCGATCCGCTGGAGGGACACCGCGCCGTGGGACCGCAGCGCGGCCCGCGCCAGGGAGACCGCGGCGGGGCCGAGCAGCGCGGGGTCGTCGTTCGGCCAGGTGAGCAGGGACCGCATGCCCCGGTCGAGGAAGAGCAGCGGGGCGGCGTCGGCGAGGGTGACGAGCGCTCCCGCCGCCCGTGAGGGCCGGTGCGTGGCCGCGCGCTCGGGCCAGGCCAGGGCGGCGCCGTACGGCTGGGCGGGATCTGCGGCGGGCAAGGTTCGCACGGTGAACTCGGATGGCAGGTCCGGTCCTGAGGTCTCGCGCGATCCCCGAGGGCGCGCCAGTTCCCGCACGCGATCCACGGCGGTCACCACGGCGAACTGCGCTCCGCCGAGGCCCTCGAGTGCGTATGTGCGCCGGCAGGCACCGGACTCCTCCAGGGCGGTGAGCACGCGATAGGCCGCGGCGAATCCGCCGGGGAACCCCGAGGCCGTCACCGCGGTGCGCGTCACGATGCCCTGGCGGGCCAGCAGCCCCTCGGCCAGGGCGAGGGCGCGCGGCGTGGCGGCGGACTCCGCGGCGGGAACGAGGGACCAGCGACCGCCCAGGCGGGCCGGGGTGGATCCGCTGACCCGGGTGCGCCGGGCCAGGCGGCGGCGTGCGCGCGCCGGAGTCGACGATGACGCCGCACTGCGCGGGGAGCGGGCGCCGAGGCCCGCGCGCACGGGTGCGAGCGTGTCGTTGGTGACGCGGCCGTCCCAGACGAGTGCCCAGAGCGCGGCAAGGAGGCTGGCCTCCCCGGCTCCCGGTGCGTGCCCGGCGAGGTCGGCGCCAAATCGGGCTCCACCGTCGGAGAGCGCCTTCATGATCTCGCTGCCGAGAGCATCGTCAACGTTTTCCGCAGCCTGCGCGGGCACGAGCAATGGTGCAAGGTCGCGCGGTGCGAGGCAGACCCAGCCATCGCCGCCCGGCAGGCCGCCCGCACCCCACCAGACGACCTCGCCGGATGAGGTGAGTTCGTCGAGCATCGCGGGGGAGTAGTCGCGGACGCGGTCGGGCAGGACGTGCGTCTCGAGTTGGCTTGCCGGCAGCGGGACTCCGGCGAGCTGGTCGATCACCGCGAGCAGCGCGTCGGCCCCGCGTGCCGGTGACTCCAGGCCCTGCCACTCCGGCAGCAGCAGGGCGAGGGTCTGAGCGGGGACGGGCTCGGCCTCGGAGCGCAGCGCGGCGACACTGCGCCGGCGGATCGCGCGCAGGACCTCCACGTCGCACCACTCCGTGCCCGACACGTCTGAGCGGAAGCCGCCGCGCACGAGCCGGCCTCGCTGCTCCAGTCGCACCAGCTGGTCGGCCGCGACGGACGGCCCGATGCCGAGGCGCGCGGCCGCCTCGCCGGCGGTGAACGGCCCGTGGGTGCGCGCATGGCGGGCCAGGAGATCGGTTAGCGCGTCGTGCTGCAGGTCGAGGAAGGCGTCGGGGATTCCCACGGGCAGCGCCGTGCCGAGGGCGTCGCGCAGGCGCCCCGCGTCCTCCACGGCGGCCCAGTGCTCGCGGCCGTCGATGCGCACGACGATGGCCCGCCGGGTGGCGACGAGGTCGTCGAGCCAGGCGCGGGTGATGTGGCGGCCCACGCACTCGGCCTCGTCGAAGGGACCGTGCGTGCGCAGCAGGTCCGCGACGTCCTCCGCATGGCGCGGATCGCGGTCGTAGGCACCGACGCGAGTGGCCACGTCCGCGATGGCCTGCGGATCGAGCAGGTCCCGGAGGTCCGATCTTCCGAGCAGTTCCTCGAGCAGGGCGCTGTCCAGGGTGAGCGCTGCGGCGCGCCGCTCGGCCAGGGGCGCATCCCCCTCGTAGAGGAATGCGGCGACGTAGCCGAAGAGCAGGGACTGTGCGAACGGCGACGGCCGCTCGGTGGCGACGTCCACGATGCGCAGGCGCCCGTCGCGGGCCTGGCGGAGCAGATCGACCAGTGCCGGCAGGTCGAAGACATCCTGCACGCACTCCCGCAGCGTTTCGAGCACCACGGGGAAGTCGGGGTAGCGCGCCGCGACGGAGAGCAGGTGCGCCGATCGCTGGCGCTGCTGCCACAGCGGGCTGCGGCGCCCGGGGGTGCGCCGGGGGAGCAGCAGGGAGCGGGCTGCGCACTCGCGGAAGCGCCCGGCGAAGAGGGCGGAGCTTCCCACTTCGGTGGTGACGATTCGCGTGATGTCGTCGGGATCCACGAGCAGGAGGTCGGCGACGCTCCCGACCGCCTCGCCGTCGAGGGTGTCGGGGAGGCGGATGACGATTCCGTCGTCGGAGTGCAGCACGTGCGGCTCGACGCCGAACTCCTCGCGCAGCCGCGCTCCGATCGCGAGGGCCCACGGGCCGTGCACGCGCGCGCCGAACGGCGTGTGGACCGCGACCCGCCAGTCCCCGAGCTCGTCGCGGAAGCGTTCCACGACGATCGTGCGGTCATCGGGCAGGGAGCCGGTGGCCGCGCGCTGCTCGGCCAGGTAGGCGGCGAGGTTGTCGGCGGCCCAGTCGTCGAGGCCGCGGCCGCCGAGCGCGCCGCGCGGATCGCGTGCCCCGCCGACCTCGCGGAGGAAGGCACCGACCGCGCGGCCGAGTTCCACGGGCCGGCCCACGGCATCGCCGTGCCAGAACGGGGCGCGCGCGGGCTGCCCGGGCGCCGGAGAGACCCACACGCGGTCGTGGGTGATCTCCTCCAGCCGCCATGCCGACGCGCCGAGGGCGAAGACATCGCCGACACGCGACTCGTGGACCATCTCCTCGTCGAGCTCACCGACACGCGACGTGGTGCCGACGACGTACACCGGGTAGAGCCCGCGGTCGGGGATCGTGCCGCCGCTGGTGACCGCGAGGCGCTGGGCACCGGGGCGCGCCGTGAGCGTGTCCGTGGCGCGGTCCCAGACGAGGCGCGGGCGCAATTCGGCGAACTCCTCGCCGGGATACTTCCCGGCGAGCATGTCCAGGACGCCGAGGAAGAGCGACTCGGGCAGGTCGGCGTAGGGCGCGGACGCTCGCACCAACTCGAGGAGGTCCGCGACGGTCCAGTCGTCCATGGCGACCGCTGCCACGACCTGCTGCGCCAGCACGTCGAGGGGATGGCGCGGGACGCTCAGGGCCTCGATGCCCCCGTCGCGCATGCGCTCGACGACGACGGCCGTTTGCAGCAGGTCGCCCCGGTACTTGGGGAAGAAGATCCCGCGGCTCGTCGCGCCGACCTGGTGACCGCCCCGGCCGACGCGCTGGAGTCCGCTCGCAACACTCGGAGGTGCCTCCACCTGCGCGACGAGGTCCACCGCGCCCATGTCGATCCCGAGCTCGAGACTGGACGTCGCCACGACCGCGGGCAGGCGCCCGGACTTCAGCTGGTCCTCGATCTCGGCGCGCTGCGCGTGGCTCACCGATCCGTGGTGGGCGCGCGCGATCACCGCGTCGGAGTCGTGCCGCTCCTGCCAGGTCTCGTTGAGCCGCGCGGTGAGCCGCTCGGCCAGGCCCCGGGAGTTGGCGAACACGATCGTCGAGCGGTGCTCCTCGATGAGGTCGACCAGTCGCTCTTCGACGTGCGGCCAGATCGAGGATCGGCGGGGATCGGCCGCGGCAGACCCGTCCGGGTCGAGTTCCTCCGCGCCGATCGCGGCCATGTCCTCGACCGGGACGACGATGCGCAGGTCGAAGTCCTTGTGCTGCTCGGGCGCGACGACCTCGACGTCGCCGCCGCTGCGCACGAAGCGGGCCACCTCCTCGACCGGCCGCACGGTTGCCGACAGGCCGATGCGCTGCGCCGGGGCCACGTCGCCGCGCGTACGGCGGCGCAGTTCCTCCAGGCGTTCCAGCGAGAGGGCCAGGTGGGCTCCGCGCTTCGTTCCGGCGACGGCGTGGACCTCGTCGAGGATGACGGTGTCGACGTCCACCAGCGTCTCGCGCGCTTGCGACGTGAGCATGAGGTAGAGCGACTCCGGGGTCGTGACGAGGATGTCGGGCGGATTGCGCAGCGCCTTGCGTCGCTCGTCGGACGTGGTGTCGCCGGTGCGGAGGCCGACGGAGATGTCGGGGACCTCGAGCCCGGCGCGGGCCGCTTCGCGGCGGATGCCGGCGAGGGGCGAGCGCAGGTTGCGCTCC
>JBJTJS010000387.1:0-25194 GCA_046096085.1 bacterium | reverse complement strand
GGTGTCCCGAGGCCGGCCCGCGAGCAGGCGCCCCCAGGACAGGACCTCTTCGCGGTTGTCCACGGCGAGCAGCGTCAGCCAGCCCGCCACGGCCACGGGGAGGAGCCACCAGGGCACCCCGCCGCGCACGACCGCCGCGGGCAGTGCGTACATGAGGAGGAGCGGGACGCCGGCGAGCCCGGGAAGGCGCAGGGAGACCCCCATGGTGTCGACTGCCAGCGCGACGAGCCCGACTCCGCCGACGGACAGGAACACCAGGTTGGTCGACGCGGCGACGGGGGCGAGCACCGCGTCGGCCTCGATCATCGACACCCGCGTCAGCTCCTGGAGCTCGGCCAGCGCGACGGGCCCGGGGAGGAAGCCCCAGGCAGCCGCCGGCTGCGCGAACATCACGGTGAGCAGGGTGAGGAGCACGAGGAGCTGGAAGACCGGCTGCAGCGGCAACGGCATCGACACCGCGCGCGCGAGCATGCCCGCCACGGCCATAGCCGTGATCGACAGCAGCGTCGGCCCGAGCCAGTCCAGGGTGGAGAAGAGCGGGATCACCGAGGCTGCGGCGGTCGCGGTGGCGAACGCCGCGGCGGCCGTCGCGCCGGGCCGGGCCCGGGCGATGAGCGTCGCCCAGCGCTCCTGGGTCGGGGTCGCCGTCATCGGGCGACCCGATCGTCGGCGTCGGCCGTGACGGACTGCCAGGCGGCCGCGACATCGTCACCCGGCCGGAGGATCGCCGTGTGCCATCCGCTCTCGAGAAGGTCTCGTTCGAGGGAGTGCGCCGGAACGGCGCTGGGGGCTCCCCACGCGACCGAGTCGACGAGGAGGAGCAGCCCGAGCTGCCCCGCGGTGCGCGAGCCCGCACCGGTGAGGGGCGGGGCGAGACGCTCGTCGGCCGCCGCGACCGCGATGACGAGGTCGGCGCGGACCGCGGCGGGGTCCCAGTCGCGGCTCGCGCTCGGCTCCGCCAGTGCGAGGGCTTCGAGGACGGCGGACTGGCCATCGGGACCGAAGGCCGACGGCACCATCGTGAGGCCGTCGGAGCCCAGGACGCGCACGTGCCAACCGTGCCGCAGCAGGTGCTGCGCGGCGCTCGCCGCGATGCTGAGCGCGAGTTCCAGGGACGAGTCCGGTCCCTCGCCCCCGTGCGCGCGCTCGCGCAGGTCCACGACCACGGTCGCCTGGTGGGTCCAGGGCTGCTCCTCGCGGCGGACCATCAGCTCCCCGGCGCGCGCGGAGGCGCGCCAGTGGATGCGGCGCAGGTCGTCGCCCACGCGGTACTCCCGGGGGACCACGTCGTCCTGGCCGCGGGCGGCGAGGCTCAGCGCCATGCCGTCCCCGCGGCCGCGGTGGTCGGCGCGCAGCCCCGAGTCGGGCAGGGCATGCACCCGGGGGACCACGAGGACAGGCTCGGTCGCGCGGAACGACCGGGTCAGCCGCACCAGACCGAAGGGGTCCACCGCGGTGACCGACAGCGGGCCGATCTCGTAGCGTCCGCGCTGGTGCGCACGCAGGGGGTACGTCGTCGTCCGCGTCCCGGACGGCTCGACCCGCTCGAGGACCCGTTGCACGGGATAGCCGAGCTCGAGGGGCACCGCGTCGCGCAGCAGCAGCGTGCCCGTGCGCACGGGAGAGAGGTTGGTGACCGCGAGGTCGACCTCCGCCAGGGTCCCGACCGGGATCTGGGCCGGCCGCACGAGGCGTTCGCACCCGAGCCGGAAGCGGGTGCGTCCGGCCAGGTAGGCCGCGAGGAAGGGCAGGACGAGAAGGAGGACCGCGATGCGCAGGAGGTCCCGCTGGCCCGCGAAGGCCGCCCCCACGGCGATGCCGGCCCCGACCGCGAGGAAGCCCTTCCCCCGGAAGGTGAGGCTGGCGAGTGCCTGCTTCACGGTCCGGCGGGCACCGGGACGCGGGCGACGATGTCGGCGACGACCGCGTCGGGGGTGAGGCGTCCCAGGTGCGCGTCGGTGCTGAGCAGGAGGCGATGGGCCAGGACGGGGCCGGCGAGACGCTGGATGTCGTCCGGCAGCACGTGATCCCTGCCCGACAGCGCGGCGTTCGCGCGCGCCGCTCGCAAGAGGTGCAGGCCGGCGCGCGGAGAGGCGCCCAGGCGCACGTTGGGGCTGGTGCGGGTGGCGCCCACGAGTTCGACGACGTAGCGGTGCAGGCTCGGGGCGACGTACACCGTGCGCACCGCGTCGATCATCGCGCGCACCTCCGTGGCGTCCGTGACAGGCGCGACGTCCTCGAGCGGGTCGGCGGCCCCATGTGCCGCCAGCATGGCCGCCTCGCTGCTCGGGTCCGGGTAGCCCATGTGCACGCGAGCCATGAAGCGGTCGCGCTGCGCCTCGGGCAGCGGGTAGGTGCCCTCCATCTCCGCGGGGTTCTGCGTGGCGATCACCATGAAGGGGCGGCCGAGGAGGTAGGTGGTCCCGTCGACGGTGACCTGGCCCTCCTCCATGCACTCCAGCAGTGCCGACTGCGTCTTGGGGGAGGCGCGGTTGATCTCGTCGCCGACGACGATGTTGGCGAAGATCGCCCCGGGCTTGAACTCGAAGTCGCGGGTGTCGGAGTTGAAGATGCTGACGCCGACCACATCGCTGGGCAGGAGGTCGGGCGTGAACTGGATGCGCCGCACGGAACAGCCCAGGGATCGGGCGAGGGTCTTGGCGAGCATGGTCTTGCCGACCCCGGGAACGTCCTCGACGAGCAGGTGGCCGCCGGCCAGGAGGACGGTGAGGGCGATCTGGGTGGTGTCGGGCTTGCCCGAGATGACCGATTGGACGGACTCGCGCACCCGGCCCGCCGCCTCGAGGGGGGACCCGCCCAGCGCAGGGTCGACGGAGGTCTCCGGGCGCGAGGTCACGATCGATTGTCACCCGAAAGGCGCCCGGAGGCCAGCAGGGAGGAGGATTGCCCCATGGCAACCGTGCATCCGGCCCAGCTCGGCCGCTTCTTCGAGGACTACGAGGTCGGCGACGTCTACCAGCACCCGTTCGGCCGGACCATCTCCGAGGCGGACTCGACGTGGTTCACCCTGCTCACCTGCAACACGAACCAGAACCACTTCAACGCCCACCTGGCCGAGTCCAACCCGATCACCGGAGGGCGCATCATCGTCAACTCCGGGCTCACGGTGGCCCTCGTCCTCGGCCTGTCGGTCATCGACATGAGCCAGAACGCCGTGGCCAACCTGGGGTGGACGGACATCAAGCTCACCCATCCGGTCTACATCGGGGACACGATCTACGCCGAATCCGTGTGCCTCGACAAGCGGGAGAGCTCATCGCGGCCGGAGATGGGCATCATCACCATGAAGACCCGGGGACTCAACCAGGACGGTGACGAAGTCGTGTCCTGGATGCGGACCGTCATGATCCCCAAGCGGACCTCGGGTATCGGACAGGGCTACTTCCCCGAGGCGAAGACCGGGCCGCTCGCGGCACCGGAAGCGTCGTGACCATCGCCCGGCTGCGCGTCGCGGCGCTCGACTGCCCGGACCCGCAGGCGCTGGCGTCGTTCTACGCCGCGATCACCGGCTGGCCCATCCGGCCCTCCACGAGCGACGATCCCGAGTGGGTCGAGCTGGTGAGCGACAGCGGGGCCGCGCTGGCGTTCCAGCGCGTGCGCGATTACTCCCCGCCGGACTGGCCCGGGCAGCACGCGCCCCAGCAGGCCCATCTCGACTTCGCCGTGAGCAGCCTCGAGGAGGGCGAGAAGGCCCTGGCGGCCCTCGGCGTACGGCGCCATCGGGTGCAGCCGCAGCCGGAGGAGTTTCTGGTCTTCCTCGACCCTGCCGGCCACCCGTTCTGCCTCGTCATCGAGGACTAGGGCCGCGCGGGGGTGCTAGGAGCCCGAGGCCGAGGGACTCGGGCTCGGAGTGGGCGCCATCGGTGGCGGGACGTCGCAGGTCCGGGGCGCGGGAGCGCCCGCGAATCGCTGGTCGATCCAGGTGACGGCCTGAGGCCCGGCGACGAAGGGGGCCTGCATGTGGTCGACGTTCCCCATCCACAGCGACGAGATCGTCGAGCCGGCCGCGCACCAGCGCTCCTGGAGCAGGGCGGTGGGCCCGGCGAGGACCACCTGGTCGGCGGTGCCCTGGGCCAGCAGCACGGGGAGGTCCGGCGGCAGGGGCTGCGGCGTCTCCGCGGCGATGAGCGCGCCCCAGTCGGCCTGCGTGACCGGATCGACCGTGAAGAACGACTGGCCGAGGTCGGCGCGGGCCAGGCCCTCGAGCCCGGCAAGCTCGATGCACTGGTTCGCGAGCCGCTCGTACTGACGGATCCCGGGGTCCGTGACCACGCCCTCGAGGGGAAGCGCGGGGTCGATCTGGCGCCAGGCGACCGCGGCCTCGGGACCGATCGCCCATCCCACGGCGGTGTTCCACTGGGCTCCCACCACCTCGCGCAGCTCGGCGGCGGGAGCGATGGACACGACGCCCTCGAGACGCAACTCGGGGGCCAGGTCTGCCGACAGCTCCCCGGTCCACAGGGCCGAGTGGCCGCCTTGCGAATGCCCCATGACGACGTAGCGATCCCCGGCGTCCACGGCCGGGATCGTGCGGACGGCGCGCACGGAGTTGACGACGTCGCGGGCCTCGGACTCGCCCACGAGGTAGAGCTGGACCCCGGGCGTGCCGAGGCCGGCGTAGTCGGTGGCCACGACGGCCCATCCGCGCTCCATGGCCTGCGGCAGCCAGGTCGTGAACTGCGAGACGGGGTTGCGTGATCGCGACGGTGCGCACGCGTCGCCCATGCCCACAGTGCCGTGCGCCCAGGCGACCACGGGCCGTCCCCCCGCCGGGGCGGGCGCGTCGGGGACGAAGTACGACCCGCCCGACACCGTCGGGGTCCCGTCGGGCAACTGGGTGACGTACAGCATGCGGTAGGCGCTGCCCCCGGGCACGGTCACTGGTTCGCCGCTCGCCCCCGTGAGCGGCTCGGTGCGGATGACGGTCCCGGGTTCGGGGGGGATGCTCGCGGGGGGCGCGTAGAACGGCGCAAGCGTCGACTGGTCGGCCTCCGCCTGCGCGCGGTCGGCGAGGAGGTGGGCGGTCCCGACGACCGCTCCGGCGAGGAGGAGGCCCAGGACGAGGTACAGCACCACGCGTCCGGGACTCATGATCGGCAGGCTAGGCCATCGGGCCTCGTGTCCGCACCGCTGTTAACGTCGGGGGTGTGATGAGCCTTCGCCCGGTGCTCGGGGGTGGAATCGCCGCGATGCTCGCCCTCGCAGCGGCCGCCGCTCCCGCCGAAGCGGCCCCGACGTCGTTCTCCTTCGTCGAAGAGTCGGTCTCCCCCGTCACGACCGTGTCCCCGGACGTCTACTTCCGGGCCTCGACGGGGATCTACTACCTGTTCACGACGGGTATGAGCATCGGGGTCTACGTCTCCGCGGATGGAGAGACCTGGTCCAAGGCGGCGGACGCGGCGACCCCCGTGGGGCCGTACTCCGATGCCAGCGTCATCGACATGCCCGACGGGACGTTCCGGATGTATCTCACCGAGCGGCGGGCCGGCAGCACGGCCGCGTGTGCCGGCAAGCAGCTGCGGTACGCGACGTCGGCAGACCTCGTCCGCTGGACGCTGCAGCCCGGCATCCTCCTCGCGGACCTCGGCTGCGGAGTGCCGGACGTCGTTCGCGACGGCGACGACTACCTCCTCTTCTACGTGCGCGGGGGAGAAGGCACAGACCATGGCATCTACCGGGCGACCTCCCAGGACGGCCTGGCGTGGACAGCGGAGGCGGGCATCATCACGCCGGAGGACATGGTGGACCCGTCCGTCGTCAAGCTTGCCGATGGCGGGTGGCTGATGATGACCGCCGATTTCCCCGCCGGGAAGGCCCCCGGGCCGTTCTTCCAGAAGCTCTACGTGGCGACGTCTCCCGACGGCCGCGCGTGGGACTTCGGCGACGGATCCCCGGTGTTCGCCCCCGCGGGGGTCGGAGTCTTCGATCCGAACCTGAATCTCATGCCGGCAGGGGAGCTCAAGGTGTGGTTCGCCCGCGGTGCCAGCGCGGAGACCGCCACCGTGGCCCACGGCGTGCTGTCCGTGCAGGAGCCGCCGGTGCTGCAGCGGCCCGGGAAGCCCGCTGCGGCGTTCACGGGCATGCGCGCGGTGACCTTCTCCTGGGACTACCCCGCCTCCGGCGCCGTGCCGGACGGCTTCGTCGTGCAGAGCCGGAAGGGATCCGGGTGGGTGTCCATCGCGGACGTGCCCGGCAGCAGCCGGTCCTGGGGCACGAACCGCAAGGCCCTCGGCGTCACCTCGGGTCAGCGGATCACGGTCAGGGTGGTCGCCGTCTTGGGCGCGCAGCGCGCTGCGTCGCCTCAGGCGCGCTTCCGAGTCCCTTAGGAGATGTCCTTCACGAAGACATGCACCAGTTCGAGGTGCTCGCGGATCGGCTCCTCGGTGAGGTGGTGCTCCACCTTCTCGCGGAATCGCACGAACACGCTCGCATCGACCACGTCGAGAGCCTGCTCGTCGGACTCGAAGATCCCGATGCCGCGGATCACGCCGCCCTCCCGATCCCCGGTGACGAGGATGAAGTCCTCCGAGGCGTTGCGGATGCCGAACTCGTCGGCGAACTCCACGTAGGCGGCGAGGACCTCGTCGTACGCATCGGGCTTGACGAACATCGTGTACTCGATGACGGTGCTCACGTCGACCTCCCTGTCGGTGGGGAGTCACCCTAGCCTAGGTTCGGCGCGCCAGGGCCCACAGGAACTGCTGCACGTCACCGTCCGGCCTCACGTGATCGGCGTATGTCGTGGAGGCGATCTCGAACTCCGGCTGAAGGAGGGCCTCGAGGTCGGACTCGTCGTACTGGCGCACGGGCAGTCCCGCGCACACGGCGGGACCCTCGGGCCCGAAGATCCCGATGACGGCCCAGGATCCCGGCCCGGTCGCCTGCAGCAGTCGGTCTCGATAGGCGGAGATGTCGTCCTCGTCGAGGAGGAAGTGCAGGACCGCGCGATCATGCCAGATGGCGTACCTGCGCTGCGGTGCCCACGTGCGCAGGTCAGCGGTCACCCACGTGACGTCACGGGCCCGGTCGCCGAGGCGCTCCCGGGCGATCTGCAGGCCCGCGGGGGAGTGGTCGAGCACCGTGATGTCGGAGTAGCCGTCGGCGAGCAGATCGTCGACGAGGACGGATGCGCCGCCACCGATGTCGATGATGGCGCAGTCGTGGGGCAGCCCCGTGTCGCGGATGAGGACGCGCGACCGCACCGCACGCGCCTGGTACCAGCCCCTCGTCTCGTGCCCGGCGTCGTACGCGGCGTCCCAGTGAGAGGAGGAGGAGGTCACGCGCACACGGTATCGGGTCGAGCCCGTGACCGGGCCTAGTCGAGGGGGAGGGTGGCCAGATCGTGCTCGATGATGACGCGATCGTCCTCGTCGAGATCGACGGCGATGCGGTACGACAGGTTGCGCTGCTCGAGGGCGGCGTCGCGCTCGCCCAGCACGGCGTAGGCCCGGGCGAGCGCCTCGTGCGCGGAGGCGGGAACGATGTCGTCGACGCGATTCTGCGAGCTCAGGCGAAGGCACCGCTCGGCGTGCTCCAGGGCGGGAGCACCTTCGCCGAGAGTGGCGCGCACGCGGCTGCACTGCCATTCGGCGATGGCCTGCTCGGTCGGGCTGCCCACCTGCGACCAGTGCCAGAGGCTGGACTCGGCGACGCGGACCATGGCCGCATCGCCCGCAGGTGAGCGGTGAACGCGGTCGAGCAGGGACCACGTGAGCGACACCAGGTCGACGGCGATCTGGCGCTGCACGTCGATCGCGATGGCGTCGCCACCGATCCCGGTGATGAAGCGCGGACCCTGGGGCGTGTCGAACGCCGCGATCACGTGGGGGAAGAGGTCCTCGCGCACGGTGACGGGGGCGTCGAGTCTCAGCGCCTCGAGGGTGGCCCGAAGGAGCGCGGCGTCGGGTCCGGCGAGGGTGAGCGAGACGAGGCGGACCCCGCTGTCGGGGATCTCGGGCGGCGGGCCGGCCCACTCGATCACGGCAGGCGCGAGACCTCCCAGCGGCGCGGCGCCGTCGGGGCGCACGCTGATGCGCCACCGGAGGTCCCCCCGCGCCAGGTCGACCGGCTCGCCCAGGTCGATGGGGGAGGCGGCGAGGGTGCCCCCAAGGTCGTCGGTGCGCACGACCCAGGCTGCGAGGACGGGATCGAACGTCGCCCCCCACTGATCGAGGCCGAACCAGCGGGCCCGGTGCGGTGGCTCGGCGGAGGGGTCGGGCGAGAGGACCTCCAGGTATTCCGGGCCCATGCCGAGGAGCAGGTTGTGCGTCGCCATGGCGTCATGCCGGCCGCCCGGGAGCGGAGCCACGCCGAGAGCCCCTTCCACCAGGCGGGCACCCGTGTCGAGGTCGGGGGCCAGGATCACGAGGTGATCGATCGAGGTCCCGGGCGGCGTCGCCATCGCGGTCACGCTCGCACGCTAGCGTGCGACGCATGCAGTCCGGCCGCGCCGTGCGCGACATCCCCCTGGGGGCACTCGCCGGCGCCGTGTCGGGCGCGCTCGGAGTCGGCGGGGGAATCGTGCTCGTCCCCCTGCTCGTCCTCTTCCAGAAGATGGAGCAGAAGCAGGCCCAGGCGACTTCGCTGGTGATGGTCGCCATGGCGGCGGTCGCCGGGGCGATGGTCTATCTCGTGGCCGGAGCCGTGGCGTGGGCGGCAGCGGCGTTCGTCCTCATCGGGTCCCTGGTCGGAGCACTGGCGGGCAGCGCCCTCGTCCAGCGCACTCACAACAGCGTCCTGCAGATCGCCTTCGCGGTCGTGCTTGTGATCGCTGCCGTGCGCCTGCTCTGGTCGCCCGAGCAGAATCCGGGACTGCAGGCACCTTCGCTCACCGCGGGCCTCGGGGTGGCGCTCGTCGTCGTCGGGCTCGCGATGGGCCTGCTGTCGGCGATGTTCGGGATCGGCGGGGGCATCGTGCTCGTGCCCGTCCTCACCTCCCTGCTGGGCTTCGGGCAGTACGTCGCCGCGGGGACCTCCCTCGCCGTGATGGCCCCCACGGCTCTCCTGGGCGCCGTCCGCCTGACGTCGCCCGGCCTGACCCAGTGGGATCGCGGCGCGCTCCTGGGCCTCGGCGGCATCGTCGGCGGGATCATCGGTGCGCGGCTGGCCCTCGCGCTGCCGGTCGTCATCGTCACCTACCTCTTCGCCGTGCTCATGGTCATCACGGCCGTCCGGCTGGCGATCAAGGGCTGGAACGACCGCGGTGAGACGGGAACCGCCCCGCCCGCGGCCGCTAGGGGGGACGGCCGCGAGCGGGGCGGGGCCGGAAGGTCAGCGCCGGCAGGCGACGCTGGCTGAGTCTGCGCGGCAGGCCCCAGGCCGTGCGGAGCCGAAGGGGTACGCGGTACGCACCGTGATGGTGTCGCAGGAGGAGAAGCGCGCGACCTTGATGTGGGTCGTGCTGGCGCCGTACGCGGCGTACCCGATCCCGCCCGAGTCCTGGGGGTCCAGCGGGCGGAAGGGATTGTCCAGGCGCACTCCCATGTCCTGGGTGAAGGCGGCGCACGACACCGTGAACCGGGCGTTCTTCACCGAGTAGCCCGAACCGCCGTTGGCGCGATTGGTCACCAGGGCGCTGACGTTGAGGTACGCCGATCGCGGCAGGGCATCGTCGAGGCCTGACATGGCGAAGGTCCACTGCGCATAGTCACCGGGACCTCGCAGCCAGTCCCAGCCCGCGACGGGGTCCCCGTCGGATACGTAGGAGCTGGCGGTCTCGACGGCCACGAGTGCCGAGGCGGGCGGGGCGGCGAGCGCACCGCCGAGGGCGGCCATCGCGAAGGCTGCCAGGGCTGTCCCCGCACGTCGTAGGCCCGCCGGTCGGTGTCGTGATGCGGGAGTGGTCGTCATGCCTCCAGGGTCCGTGCCACCACGGTGCCGTGGCCAGGGGTCAAGCTGTCAGCCGCCGGTCATGCCCCGGCCATGACCGGCTGTTCGTAGGAGGCACGATCCCTGGATCGGTCAATTCGTCGCGTGCACGATGTACCGGGGCCGGCGCCTGACGTAGGGTGAAGGGGCTGGCTGAGAAGCCGCCACGATCGTGGCCCCCGTCGGATCCCCCCCGAACCGACGGGGGCCACACTGCGTTCGGGGTCCGGTGGGCCTCAGGTGTCGAGGCGATGGCGGAGCAGGTCGAGTTCGAGCATGAGGCGAGCCTCGCGGTCCTCGAGGTCCACGCCGATGAGCTCCAGTGCCCGCGACAGCCGGTACCGGAAGGTGTTGGGGTGCAGGCCGAGCCTGCGTGCGGCCTCGGCCGCGTTGGAGTTGGTGTCGACGTAGGCGTGCAGCACGCCCAGGGCCTCGGTCCGGTCCTCCGACTCGAGTCCCTGCAGTGCCTGCAGCGGCCAGTAGATTCCGCTGGACACCCACGGTGCGGCCCGGACGATGCGCTCCAGGCTCACGCCGTATCGGACGTCCGACCAGGTGGCGAATCGCCGCTGCGGGGCCCCTTGGAGCAGGTGCTCGAGGATGTCGTCGGCCTGATAGCGGGAGCGGTGCACGTCGCACAGCCGGGAGACGCCGTCGCCGATGCCCACCACGGCGCATGGGTCAATGGCACCGATGGCGTTGAGGAGGGCCTTGACCAGCGGGCCGAGGGGTCGCTCCGCGTCCCGGGAGACGACGACCAGATGCAGCCGGTCCGGGCTCGACTGGGACAGGAGCAGCGCCTGGCCGTGCTGCGTCGTGGCCATCGCCGCAGCGGAGATCCGCTCATGGGCGACGTCGGTGCCGACGGCGAGGACGCGGCAGCGCGAGCGCGGCGAGACGCCGAGGTAGCGGGCGAGGAAGCGCTCGTCGTGCCCCTCCTGGAGGATGAGCGCGGCGACGGCCTCGTCCTCCAGGCTCTGGAAGTCGCTGTCCACCTGCAGGAGCGCAGCGGCCTGCTTGGCTCCGGTCCGGGCGATATCGAAGGCATCGGGGTGGAGCATCCCGCTGCTCTCCGCGCTCCACAGGGATCCCACGACGACCCCGTGGACCCGGATGGCCGCGACGACGCGACGCGCCTGGATGCCCGGGTAGGCGGGGAGCTCGAAGACGTCCTCCCCGGCGGCGAAGCGGGCCTCGCTCGCCTCCGGGTAGCCGAGGAAGCCGTGCTCGTGGGGCACCTCGCGCTGGAGGATCGCCTGCAGTCGCCCCTCGTCGATCTCCTGGCGCAGCGTCGAGTAGGCGAGCACCCGCCAGTTGACGTCGTGGATCAGCGTCGGGCCCCCGATCTCCCACGCGAGGTGGTTGCACAGGCCGAAGAGGTCGAGGGCCTCGGCAGTGCCAGGCTCGTTCAGTTCCGCGTCCATGATCCCCCGTATCGTGCCATCACTCCTCGGCGAGGAACTCCAGGACCACCCGGTTGAAGCGCTCGGGGTTCTCGGCGAACATGAAGTGGGAGCCGCCGTCGTGCGACTCGAAGATCTCGACTTGGGCGTTGGGGTTCTGGTCGGCGATCAAGCGCTGGCTCTCGGCCGAGAAGATGCTGGCCTCGGAGCCGATCACCAGGGTGGGAATCCGGATGGACTTGATCACGTCGCGCCAGTCGTTGAGGCAGTGATCCCATAGCAGGTCGGCGGCCTGCTCGCGGGGCAGCATGAGGTTCATCTCGGCGATCCAGGTGAGCTCGTCCTCGTCGATGTCGGAGGTGAACATCCCGCGGATGATCTCCTTGGTCCCCTCGACCGTGTCAGTGGTGCGCACGGCGCTCACGAAGTCGGCGAGTGCGGACGCGTCGGGGAACAGGCACCCGTAGGTGACCTTCTCCTCGTCGCTCCAGCCCGGCTTGCCGGTGACCACCGGGGCCTGGTCCACAATGACCAGCTTGGAGATGCGATCGGTCCCGTAGTGGTCGAGATACGCCCAGATGACCGACGACCCCATCGAGTGGCCCAGCAGGATCACGTCTCTCAGGTCGCGCGCGAGCACGCGCGCGCGCAGGGCGGTGGCGAGGCGGGCCACGCGGGACCCGTGCTCCGGCGACGACGACTCGCCGTGCCCGCGCAGGTCGATCGCGAAGACCGTGAAGCGCTCGCTGAGCGCCTCGATCTGGTGCTTGTACTGGGCGGCCGTCTGCGACCAGCCGGGGAGCATGACCAGGGTCGGTCCGTGCCCGCTCTCGAGGTAGGACAGCGTCGTGCCGTCGGTGAGCGCGATGCGCCCCTGGTCGATCTCGGTGGCCATGGCGCTCCTCGCATCGATCGTCAGGGGGCTAGATCACCTTGCCGGGATTGAGGATCCCCCGTGGATCAAGAGCCTGCTTGATCGCGTGCATGATGTCAATGCCCTCCGGGTGCTCCTCCCGCAGGAACTCGCGCTTGCCCCATCCGACCCCGTGCTCGCCCGTGCAGGTGCCCCCGACCGCGAGTGCCCGCTGGATCATGCGGTCGTAGTGGGCCTGCGCTCGCGCGAACTCGTCCGGGTCGTCGGGGTCGAGGATGTAGCAGAGGTGGAAGTTACCGTCCCCCACGTGCCCGACGAGCGGGGCGTACAGGTCGGAGGCGGCGAGGTCCTCCTTCGCGTCGCGGATCGCCTCCGCGAGGTGGGAGATGGGCACGCACACGTCGGTGGGCCAGCCCTTGCCCCCGGGGCGGGCCGCGAGCATCGCCCAGTAGGCGCGGTGCCGCGCATGCCACAGACGTGACCGCTCCTCGGTCTCGGTGGCCCAGGCGAAGGTCCCCCCCGCCTCGAGGACCATGCGGCGGACCTCGTCCGCGCAGGCGTCGACAGCGCCGCGGATGCCGTGGAACTCGAAGAAGAGGGTGGGGGCGACCGGGAGCGACATGTCGTCGAACGCGTTGACCGCCTCGATCGCGGGCTCGTCGAGGAGCTCCATGCGCGCCACCGGGAGGGCGAGCTGGATGGTCTCGATGGCGACGTCCACGGCGGCCTCGATCGAGGGGAACGTGCAGGTCGCGGCGGCCATGGCCTCGGGGATGGGCCACAGGCGCAGGGTGAGTTCGGTGATGATGCCGAGGGTGCCCTCGGATCCGACCATGAGCCGCGTCAGGTCGTAGCCGGCCGAGCTCTTGCGGGCGCGGCCGCCGGTCCGCACGATGCGCCCGTCCGCCATCACCACCGTCAGCCCGAGCACGTTGTGGCGCATGGCGCCGTAGCGCACCGTCGTGGTGCCGCTGGCCCCGGTGGAGGCCATCCCTCCCAGGGTGGCGTTGGCGCCCGGGTCCACCGGGAACATCAGGCCCTGGGGGTTGATGAGGTCGTTGAGCTGGTGGCGCGTGACCCCCGCCTGGACCGTGCAGTCCAGGTCCGCCGCCGAGAGACGCAGGACCCGGTCCATCCGGCTCGTATCGATGCTCACTCCGCCCCGCAGCGCCGCGATGCCTCCCTCGAGGGACGTGCCGACGCCGAAGGCGACCACGGGGACGCCCTCCGCGTGGCATCGCCCGACGATGGCGGCGACCTCCTCGGTGGTCTCGGGGAACACCACGAGGTCCGGGGGATGGAGGGGGTGCCACGACTCGTCCTGCCCGTGCGAGGCCAGGTCCGACGGCGCGGTGGACCAGCGGTCCCCGACCAGGGAGCGCACGTCGTCCAGCCATGCGGCGGCGGTCACCCGGCCAGGATAGGCGCGGGAGCCGGGCGCTGTCCGGCGAGGGCTTCGGTCAGGGGCCGACGGACACGCGCACGCTGGGGGACACGCCGCGCCCGAACGCCTCGGAGGGGAGCGCCACGACACGCAGGATCACGTCGCCCCGCGCTGCCGGCACGTAGGACAAGGTCGCGGTGCCGTCATAGCGGGTGGTCGCGCGGGCCTCCGTGCGCCAGCCGTCCCCGGTGCGTCGCTGCAGTGCCATCGCGAAGCCCCCGATCTCCGGGCGCACGGCCGCCCGCACCCGGAGGCGCTCGTCGACCGCCGGGGCCGTGGTGATCGCCCGCGCGCTCACGACGGGAGCGACGACCGTGCTCGCGGGGCCGCCTCCCCGGAGACGGCGGCCCCAGTCGCCGCGCACGTGGGCCGACCATGAGCCGGATTGCGTGGCCGCCGGGGAGAAGCGAGCGCCTCCCGAGGCGTCGGTGACGGTCTCCGACACGGTGACGGGCGCGGTCGTCCCGGCGGGGGTGAAGCGTAGGACCGTGGCGGCTCCGGGCACGCGCTCGCCAGCCGACGTGACCACGACGCGGACGGGCACGGTGGTGTCGTACGTCGCCTCCGCGTCGGCGCGGACCCTGACCCCCGTGGCGGCCTTGGCCCAGCGCTGGGCGAGCCGGGCCATCGCGGGATAGAAGTCCGGCGTCACCTGACCGAACTGCCAGACGGCGATCCCGCCGATGCGCTTGCCCATCGCCAGTCGGACGCGCGCCTGGGCCGAGCGCGTGTCGGCGTACCAGACCTCTCGCTGGACTCCGCAGGTCACGGGGCGCCCCCCGGAGGATCCCGCGTAGTCGTAGAAGTAGCGGTAGGTCCACTCGGCGGCCACCGGATCCCACGTGGGGGTGGCCGACTCGCGGGCCGCGATCGCGACAGCCTGCTCGATCGTCGGACTCGTGCGCACGGGTGTCGTGGCGGGGACCCAGTCCGCGGGGCAGCCCGGCTCGGTGACCCAGCGGCCCCCGGTCTTGAGGGGCCAGTTGCGCCCGTACTGGGGCTCCCCGATCCAGATCTTCTCCGCGTTCGCCCGTCCGACCTGGGCCACGGCGCTGTCGATGACGCGAGCCGCCCAGTCCTGAGGGCCGATGGGACCGGGGGAGTCCCAGCTGTAGTCGTAGGCCATGATGCGCAGCCGGTCGACGTGACCGATGATCTGCTGCCAGGCGTAGACGCAGTAGCCGGTCCCGGGGTTGGGGGATCCCGCGGGTCCGAGGACCTCGCCGCAGGCGTCCTCGGTGCCCGCACCCGATGCGCTGACGAACGGCTGCCAGCCGGCGGGCACGGTCACCGACAGGGTGAGGCCGGCGGCGTGGAGCTCGCGGGACAGCCACCTGACCATGCTGATGAAGCTCGCCTTGGTCGTCGGCCAGGTGTCACGCTGGTCGTTGAAGGCGAAGTTCTCCCAGTCGAGGTCGACTCCGTCGACCCCGGCCTGCTTCGCCCAGATGCGGACCTTGCGGGCGAATGCCCGGCGATTCTCCGGCGTGGCGATGTAGGCGGCCAGTTGACCTGCCCGGTCCGGGTCGAGGTCGGTGAACGACGCCAGGACGCGGACGCCGGCGCCCTGGAGTGTCGTGCGGAGGGCCTGGAACTTCCTCGTGGTCCACGGAGTGCTCGACACGACGCAGTTGCCCGACATCGCGTCGTTGTCGTAGGTGCACAGTGGGCGGCCGGGACCGTCGAAGAACCACCAGAAGATGTTGACCTCGCCTGTCGCGCCGCCGTTGCGAGCGGCGAGGTCGGCGGCCTGGGCCTCGGTGGCCCACCAGCCGAACCATCCCGATGAGAGCGGGCGGGGAGGCGGGTCCGCGGCCTGCGACGGCGGAGCGGCCAGGAGGGCGAGACCGAGCGCGCTCGCGCAGGACAGGCCCACGGCGCCTCGCGCGATCCTCCTGAGCATGGGGCCTCCTGGTCGACCGGGACGGGACTGCTCCCACGCTAGGACGCGCCGGGGCCGGTCCCGGATCCGCGACCGGTCAGGCCGAGGGCATCCCCAGCGGATTCCCAGGGGCGGCGATCCGGAGGGGGTGCGCCCTCAGGCCCCGGCGGCGCCGTCGGTCAGCCGGAGCACCTGGTCGGCGTAGGCCGCAAAGGCCTGGCACCCCTGCTTCGTCATGGTGCCGTCCTTGTTGAGCCAGTCCGGATTCGTCACCGAGAAGGCATTCCAGCTCATGACCCGCACGTTGGGGTAGCGCTCCGTGAGCCCGGCGATCGCCTCGTTGGTGGAGTCCTCGAAGGTGTACCGACCGGGGTCATCGGGCACCTGGATCGTCGACCAGACCACGACCCGGTCCGGGCCGAGGACCTCCATGACGGCGTCGAGGTCCCGGGGCGTGGCCCCTCCGTTGCCCCCGAGCGCCACGACGATCCCCCCGGGCAGGTCGTCCGCCTGGGCCCGCAGGTCCGCCACCGCGTCCTGGACCCGCCGGTCCGGCTCGCCATCGACGAGGAAGTCCGCCTTGCCCAGGCACTTCCGCGCGCTCACCACCACGAAGTCGCCGTAGACCAGTGCCTCGCCCGCGTACGGCGTGGGAACGGCGGTCGGGAGGACCAGCGACGGTGACGCCGGGGCGGTCGACGGTGCGGCCGACGGAGCGGCCACGGAGTCGGCCCCGAATCGCAGGCCGTCCGGGGTGAGGACGGCGAGCCAGACCCCGCCCGCGAACGCCGCGATCCACGCGACCGAGGCGGCGAGGATTCTCGTGAGCGTCATCCCGGACCCCCGTGCTGTCGGAGCACTCTCACCTTAGGTCCCCGGATCCCTCCGCGCGCCCGAACGCGGGCGTGTCGCCGGTCAGTCCTCGGCCACGCGCAGGGCTGGGTCGAGGCCCTTGAGCAGCCGGAGCAGGCGGGCCGTCGAGGAGGTGACGCGGTCCAGATGGTCGAGGTCGGACTCGTTGACCTCGTCGCCGAGGTCGATGAGGTCGAGGTGCGTGGCCAGTGTGACCAGCTCCGCGCCCATCGCGTCAAGGAGGTCCGCGACCGCGGGGTCGCCGCAGTCCGGGTAGTCCGCGAACTCTCGTCCGAGGGTGAGGAGCGTGGCCGCCTCGCCATGGAGCGATGCCACGGCGGCGCGCACGCTGCTGATGTGCGCGGGGGGTTGGGCCGGGCCCAAGGCGTCCACGGTCTCGAGCAGGTGGCTGCGGGTCGTGTCGAGCAGGTCGAGGAAGCCGTCGCTCTGCAGGCAGGTCGTGGATACCGGGCCGCGTGCCACGGGGGACGCCACGTGCGCGGACGTCTCGGCGACGCGGGGCACTCCGGGCTGGGGAGGGGGCCCCGGAGTGTCTACCCCGCATGCGGTGACGAGCCCGATCATCGGGAGGAGGGCGGTCGCGAGGACGGAGGCGACGTGTGCCGGACGCAGCATCATGGCGGCGACGCTAGGCGCGACGACGTCAGCCGGTGCCGGCGTGTCGGGCAGTGACCGGGCAGCGGGCAGTCATCGCCGCTACAGTCGCGGCACCGGGAGGATCGTCGGCGAGCCGACGTCGATGAGCACGCCCCGGGTCGGCGGCACCCGGAGGTGGCGATGAGCGTTCACTACCGTTCCTGCAATCTCTGCGAGGCCGGGTGCGGGCTGGAGATCACCGTGGAGGGGGGGCGGATCCAGGGCATTCGCGGCGACCGGAGTGACCCTCTGAGCCAGGGCTTCATCTGCCCCAAGGGGGTCGCCCTGCAGGACATCACGCACGATCCCGACAGGCTGCGGCGCCCGCTGCGCAGGTCCGGGGACGGATGGGAGGAGATCGGCTGGGACGAGGCCTTCGACCTCGTCGCCGCCCGTCTGCTCGAGATCCGCCGCAGGGACGGGGCGGACGCCGTGTCCTTCTACCTCGGCAACCCGATCACGCACGGGTGGGCACCGGTGATCCTCATCCCCCTCCTGCTCAAGGCGCTCGGGACTCGCAACCGCTACTCCGCCGCCAGCGTGGACCAGCAGCCCCAGCACCTGCTGTCGTACCTGCTGTTCGGCTCACCTCTGCTCCTCCCCGTCCCCGACATCGACCGCACGGACCTCCTCATCGTGGTCGGCGGCAACCCGATCGTGAGCAACGGATCGATCATGACCGCGCCCGACGTCCGGCGCCGGCTGCGCGCGCTGCGCGAGCGCCAGGGCCGGCTCATCGTCGTCGACCCCCGGCGGACCGAGACCGCGGACCTCGCCGACCGGCATGTCCCCATCCGCCCCGGCACCGACGTCTTCCTCCTCGCCGCCATGGCGAACGTGCTCTTCGAGGAGGGCCTGGTGCGACCCGGGCGAGCGGGGGGATTCGTCGACGGGCTCCCGGCCGTGGCGTCGATGGTGGCGCCCTTCACGCCGGAGGCCGTCGCGGATGTCACCGGGATCGACGCGGAGGAGATCCGGTCGCTCGCGCGCGAGTTCGCCGGCGCGCGGCGCGCGGCGCTCTACGCGCGCCTGGGGGTGTGCCAGACCGTCTACGGCACGGTCGCCTACTGGCTCGTCCACGTCCTCAACGTGCTCACGGGGCGCCTCGATGAGGTCGGCGGCTGGATGCTCGCGGAGCCGGCCTTCGACCTGCCGGTCATCGGGGCCAGGACGACCGATCTCATCGGCTACGACCGCTGGCGCTCGCGCGTGCGGGGAATCCCGGAGTTCTCCGGCGAGTACCCGAGCGTGACGATGGCCGACGAGATCCTCACTCCGGGTCCCGGCCGCATCCGCGCAATGGTCCTCGTCGCGGGCAATCCCGTCCTCACGGTGCCCGACGGCCGGCGGGTCGACGAGGCGCTCGACGACCTCGAGTTCTGCGTTGCCATCGACTACTACCTCAATGAGTCCTCGCGACATGCGGACGTGATCCTGCCCCCGACCTCCGCGCTTGAGCGCGACGAGTTCGACGTCGTGTTCGGCGCCGTGAGCGTGCGCAACCAGGTCCGCTGGGGGCCTCGCGTGGTGGAGCCAGCGCCCGACTCGCGCTCCGACGCGGACATCCTCATGGAGTTGCTCTGGCGGATCGAGGCGGACGGCGGCCACGCGAGGCGGGCGCTTCTAGCGCACGAGGCCCGCCGACGACTCATGCCGGAGCGGCTCGTGGACATCGCCCTGCGCATCGGCCCCTGGGGCGTGCGCCACGGGCGCTCCCTCACCCTGCGGAAGGTGCGGCGGCATCCCCACGGAATGGACCTCGGCGCCCTGCATCCGGTGCTGCCCCGAAGGCTCATGACCGCCGACCGCAGGATCCGGCTCGATCACCCGGTCGTGGTGGCGGACTGGCCTCGCGTCACGGCCGGCCTCGCCGTGCCGACGCCCCCGGGCCTGCTGCTCATCGGTCGCCGGCATCTGAGGAGCAACAACTCCTGGATGCACAACTCCGAGAGGCTCGTGGGCGGGGGCAACCGGTGCACGCTGCTCGTCAACCCGGCGGACGCCGAGGAGCGGGGCCTCCTCGACGGCGACGTGGCCGTCGTAACCACCGACGTCGGCGAGATCGAGGCCGACGTGGAGGTCACCGACGCGGTGGCGCCCGGAGTGGTGTGCCTTCCGCACGGATGGGGCCACGGGACGCGGTCGGGAGCCGGGTGGCGCGCCGCCGCGGCGACCCGGGGCCCCAGCGTGAACGACATCACCGACACCGCCCGCTTCGATCCCCTGAGCGGCAACGCCGCCGTCACAGCCCTGCCCGTCACAGTTCGACGAGCCGACGCACCTCGATGACCCGGTGGGGAGGCAGCCCGAGGTAGCGCCGCGGATCGGTGGCGTTGCGCTGCATGAAGGCGTAGACCTCGACGGCGGTGAACACCGGGAGGGGCGCGCGGGCAGGCTCCACGCTGGGGGAGAAGAAGCAGTACAGGCACGTGTCCGGGTCCAGGGGCTCCCAGCGCGCGCTCAGCTCGCGCACGGCCTCCGTGGGGTCGGCGGGCTCCATGAAGCCGAAGCGCACCCTGGCGACGAGGCAGCGGTCATCCGAGGACTCGACCCTCACCCGTTCATCGCTGGCCACCCGCGGCGTGTCAGTGACCTCCTGGTGCAGGATGACGACGTGCTCGTCGACCGCCCGCAGGAGCCGGGCCCGCTGGACGAGGGCCGCAGGGACACCGTCGTCCGGGGTGAGGTAGACCACCGTGCCGGCCACCACCGTGAGCCCGGGGTCGCGCAGGAGTGCGGGGAGCTCAGCCATCGGAAGGGCGGCCTCGTCGATGGTGCGCCGCAGGCGCTGCGAGCCCCAGCGCCAGACGGTGAGCAGCGAGAAGATGATCGCCGCGGCGACGATCGGGAACCATCCGCCATGGTCGAACTTGGTGAGGTTGGCGGTGAAGAAGCTGACATCGATCACCAGGAAGAGCGCGGCTACCGGCCCCACGATCCACCAGGACAGATTCCAGCGGTGCCGGGCCACGACCGTGATGAGGCAGGTGGTGATGACGAATGTCCCGGTGACCGCGATGCCGTAGGCGGACGCCAGGTTGGATGAGTCCTGGAAGCCGATCACGAGCCCGATGACGGCGAACATGAGCATCCAGTTGACGAGCGGGACGTAGACCTGCCCTCGTTCGCTCGCGGATGTGTGCCGGAGAGTGAGCCGGGGCAGGTAGCCGAGCTGGATGGCCTGGGCGGTCATGGAGAAGGCGCCGGAGATGACCGCCTGGGATGCGATGACCGTCGCCACCGTGGCGAGGAGCACCATGGGCAACTGGAGGGCACCGGGCACGAGGAGGTAGAACGAGTCCGAAGCACTGCCGGGGTACCGGAGGACGAGGGCGCCCTGGCCGAGGGAGTTGAGGTAGAGCGCAGGGGCGGCGACAAGGAACCACGAGATCCTGATCGGGCGGCGGCCGAACTGTCCCATGTCGGCGTAGAGAGCCTCGGCACCGGTCACGCACAGCACCACCGATCCCAGCGCGAGGAAGCCGATGAGCGGGTCGCTCGCGAGGAATGAGACGGCGTAGGCGGGCGACACGGAGGCGAGCACCGCGGGTGTCTGGATCACACTGGCCAGGCCGAGGACGCCGATGACGACGAACCAGAGAAGCATGACCGGCCCGAAGAGCGCCCCCACGCGCCCGGTGCCGTATCGCTGGCCGAGGAACAGCCCGATGAGGAGCGCGAGCGCAAGGGGAACGACGTAGGGCGACAGGCCCGGTGCCGCGATCTCGAGCCCTTCCACGGCGGAGAGCACCGAGACCGCGGGCGTGATGATCCCGTCGCCGTAGAACAGCGCGGCCCCGAGGACGCCGAACACCATGATGGTCGCGGCCGCTCGGTGTCGGGTGACGACGGACGTCGCGAGGGAGGCGAGCGCCATGATGCCGCCCTCGCCCTGGTTGTCCGCGCGCATCACGATGAGGACGTACTTGACGGCCACGATGAGCGTGAGCGTCCAGAAGACCAGGGAGAGGGCCCCGAGGACGCGATCATCGGTCACCGGCAACTCGTGGGCCCCGGTGAAGATCTCGCTGAACGCATAGAGGGGGCTCGTGCCGATGTCCCCGAAGACCACCCCCAGTGCACCGAGCGCCAGGAGCGAGTTGCGCGGGCGGGCGGTGCGGGGCGAGGCCACGTGCTGGACCGTACAGGACGAGGCGGGGTGCCCGATCCGTCAGTGAATCGGCTGGATGACGCCGCGGCGCTTGTACGTCTCCCGCGCGACGACGAGCACGAGGAGGATGAGGACGCAGAGGGCCTCGGAGGCAAGGGCAGGGAGGACGCCGGCGGCGGGGATGACGAGGAGTGTCGCGCCGGCGGCGATGGGCAGTGGCCACAGGACGCGGCCGCGCATGATGAGGCGGATCGCGGCCAGCGAGGCGAGGTAGAGGGCTATGCCCCCGGGGAGCATGACGGACTGGGGAAGCGGGATCGGCTCCCGCGGAGCCTCGGACGCGGCATGCAGGCCGACGGCCATGAGGAGCACCGCGACGACGAGCGGGACGTGGAGGTAGCTGTAGATGACGCGGCCCATCGCGATGCGGCGGGGGGGAGCGAGCCGGTCGAGGTAGGCGGCGCCCTGGTGGGCCACGATGTCGAAGTACTGCCACCACAGCGAGGCCACGATGAGGACACCGAGCGCGACGGCGGCCACCGTGAGCCACCCGAAGGGCTCCAGGGCCGCTCCGAATCCGATGGAGAGCAGCGACTCCCCCAGCACGATGAGCATGAGCAGGGAGAAGCGCTCGTCGGCGTGCTCGGCGGAGAACTGCCAGTCCTGCTCGCGCGTGACCCAGGGGGCTGCGTAGCCGATCGCCAGTGCGACCAGGATGGCGAGGAGCCCCCAAGACGACGGCAGCCACACGGCGACGACCAGGGCCGTGGCGGGGACTGCCGCCTGGATCGCGAGCATGCGGACGACCGCGCGTCGCAGTGCCGGGTCCTCTCGCGCGGTGAGCAGGTAGTCGGCGGCGTAGAGGACGAAGAGCAGGCCGTAGAGGACGGCGGCGGGCACCGCGAGCCCCGACGCCGCCTCGGGGAGGACGAGTCCCAGCGCGATGAGGAGAGCCATCGCCGCGATGATGATGAGGCGGCGCGGGATGCCGCCGTCGTCGAGGTCTTCCGCTCGATGCGCGTTGCCGACCCACGCGAAGCCCACCCAGACGCTCCACAGCAGCAGGAAGTAGACGAGGCTGCGGAACAGGCCGGCGGCCGAGAGGTCGTCCTGGATGGCGTGGGTGATCTGCGACAGGACGAAGACGAAGACGAGGTCGAAGAACAGCTCGACCGGCACGACCGGCGGGGAGTGCCCGGTTGCGTGCGGGTCGGGGTGATCAGCCGACTCTTCCACGGGCCCATCCTGGGCCATTAGGACATCCGCAACCAGCGCTCGCCCACCGTGACGGCCACGCCGTTGACCATGGTGCGCAGGCGCCCTGAGAGTCCGCGAGCGTCCGGGAAGTCGTACTCCACGCTCTGCACCGTCGACCCGACGGGGAAGATCACGTAGTACCCGCCGTCCTCCGTGTCAGGGTTGAAGCCGGCAGAGCGCGCCTCGACGAAGATCCAGATGCCGTGCTGCCCGGCGACGGTCTCATCGGTCCAGCCCCAGGACAGGTACTGGGAGTTGTCCCTCCCGTCGGCACCCGTCCAGTTGGATGGCCCCGTGCAGGCGCGGACCTGCTGCGTCAGATAGCGCCACTCCTTCCGCGCGGCGGCTCGATTCGCGTAGGGCCACACCTTCTGCTCGAGCGCGGTCGGGTCTGCGAGCGTGTTGGTCTCCCCGAGCTCGATCTGGTAGAGCATGTTGGTCTCCCGGCCCTGGATGTCCTGGCCGTTCTTGTCGCAGAGGCTCTGGTGCTGGCCCTCGTGCGCCTTGATGGTGAACTCCCACCCCTGGTCGACCTTGAGGGCCCGGGGGACGTCGGAGCGCTTGAGCATCTTGGCCTGGATCCGCGCCGTCTCCTCCGGGGTGGGGGGACGCTCCTCGGCGCCCTGCGCCAGCCCACCGGCGGACAGGAGGGCCGCACCCAGCAGCGCGGCGGCGCCGAGGGCGAGCGTGCGCCGCGGAGCCCGGCCGATCATCGGCCGCCGTCCCTCTTGGCGACCTGGATGGGCTGCGTGTTGACGATGAGCGCGCTGGTGCTCAGCGCATCACCTCCGAACACCTCGTTGACGGCCATGACCTTCGCGTCGTAGTCCTGGCCCGGCGTCAGGCCGGGGAGAACGCACGTCGTGGCTGAGATGTCACGGCACACCGGGTCGTCGTTGAGCGTCACCGTGTAGGTCACGTCGCCCACATCAGGCCCCCCGGCCGTCACCGAAGGCTCCCAGGTGAGGGTGATCTGCGTCGGCGAGTCGATCGTGCTGCTGAGCAGCGGCGGTGGGGGAGTGCCCTCTGGCATCGCCGAGGCCGGGTATGTCGAGGTCGGGCCCCAGCCGAACTTGTTCTTCGCGGCGACCGTGAAGGAGTACCTCACGCCATTGACGAGGTTCATCCACAGGTAGGTGCCCGCGCACTCGAAGTCCGGGGCATCCTGCGAGGCCTTGACGGGGCAGACGAGTTCCTGCGCCATGACCCCTGCGGGCACCGGCGCGACAGGCGTCGCGGTGAGACGGTAGTGCGTCGCCTCGAGGCCGCCGCTGGGCGAGGCGTCCTCCCATGCGAGTTGCACCGTCGTGTTGCCGGTCCCCGTGATGTCGACGCGCTCGGGCGCTCGCGGGATGCCGAGCGGGGTGTGCTGGGAGTGGACGGTCATGCCGCCGGCGAAGGACGCGGTGTAGGCCTGGACCGCGAATGTGTAGGTCAGGCCCGCCGTGAGACCGGTGAGGCGGTACTGCCGGACGGAGGCGCCGACGGTCACCTGCGGGTAGGCGGGCTGGAACCCCTGGCCCTCGTGCAGGAAGAGCGTGTAGCCCAGGATCGGCTCGGGACCGGGGAACTGCGGGGCGTCCCACGCGATGGTCGCGGACGAGGAGCCGGCGGACACGAGGCGGACGTTGCGGGGTCCGCTCGGGCGGCCTCCCGGGATACCCACGGCCGGGACCGACTCGGGACCCTGCAGGAAGGGGTAGCCGGAGTTGCGTGCCTCGACTGTGACGTCGTAGGCGTAGGCGTTGATCAGGCCGCTCACGGTGCACGAGGTGGCTCCCGTGGAGACGCACTGCGGCGGCGGCCCCGGGATGGGGGAGTTCACGCGGACGAAGTAGCTGCGGATCGCGCCACCTCCGGTGTCGAGCGGAGCGTCCCACGACACGTACAGGCGCGCGTTGTCGGGCACGACCCGGACGTCGAGGGGCTCGGAGGGCAGCATGACCGCCTCTCGCCTCGCGCTGGCGACCTTGCCCGCGCCGGCCTCGTTCACCGCCGCCACCTCGAACGCGTACACCTGGCCGGGCACGAGGTCCATGACATTGGCCCGGCACAGGGGACGACGAGGATTGATGGTGCATCGGATCGTGGTCTCGACGAGCTCGTAGTCCACGTAGACGCGGTACGCCGTCGGTGCGCCCCCGTCGGCCGGTGGTTGCCACCGCAGCTGCATGAGCGGCTTCGTGGGATCGACCGCATTCTCCAGCGGTATCGCCCGGAGCCCGACGGGCACCCCCGGAGCCGCTGCCGCCAGGGCCGGCTGTGCTGGCGCCATGGCCAGCGCTAGCGCGAAGGGAGCTAGGGCGGCGGTGACGATTCGCAGGCTTCTCACGTGGCGCTCCTGGATCGAGGTGGCTGGGACAGTGCCCCATCTAACCAGCGTCTCGGCGCCGGGGACAGGTCCTCGGGGGTGACACGTGAGAGGGGGCCGACCCGAAGGCCGGCCCCCTCTCACGCAAGGGTGGAACTAGAGCAGGTCGAACCTCACGTCGGCCTTGCCGAAGCGCTGTCCCTCCCAGAATGCACCGGTGCACATGGTGTCGTTGAGGAACGTCGGCACGCCCGCCAGGAACTTCACCTTGACGCCGTCGATGCCGATCGGAGTCAGGGTGCCGCCGGAGATGCCGAAGATGTTCTTCCGGCCGAGCGGCTCGCCGTTGAGGTAGACGTCGGCGCTGATCTTGGCCTTGGCCAGGTTGATCGTCGGCGCGTAGAGAGCCACGTGCGGATCGACCTGGCACATGTGCGCGAAGACGATGCCGCCGAGGTGCGTGACGCGCTTGGCCTTCTCGACCCCGGTGACGGGGAACGCCGCGACCCAGGCGC
>JBJTJS010000386.1:0-13912 GCA_046096085.1 bacterium | reverse complement strand
CTGATGGCGCGGACCGGCTCCGTGGGATCGCCGTACACCACGACGAGTGACCAGCCGGCGAAGTGGTTGACCCCCAGGTCGGCCTTCACGTCGGCGACGACGTAGGTGCCGCGTCCCACCCCTCGGACGATCGAGGTGACGTCCGCGAACGCGGTATAGGTCTTGTTCGAGCCCTTCGTTGAGATGGGGGAGTAGCGCTGCGCCACCAGGGTCCGGTATGCCGCGTCGCCCGGCACCTTGAACTTCACGCGATCGGCGTTCGCGGGGGCGTAGCCCTTGGCCTGATCGCCCGATGCTCCCGCGCCCCAGTACAGCCCCGCGAAGAGCACCGGTGCCCGATCGGGAATGCGCAGGTCGGCGGTCGAGGAGTTGGGCGTCGAGGCATCGGCGTCGACGTCGACCATGATCATCGTGTAGTCGTTGTTGTTGATGCTCTTGGACCCGGTGGCGCTCTGGGCGCCCGAGCACGTGGACACCGCGGTCGAGCAGGTGAGCAGGGTGTTGCCGGTGATCACCAGGTCGCCGGCCGCCTTGACCGCATAGCGCTCCGGGAAGACATTGGCCCGCGGTGCGGGCGCCACCGAGGGCGTCGCAGCCATCGCTCCGGGAGCCGCCCCCGCGGGGGGCGCGACGAGGAGGGCCGCCGACACGGCGGCAGAGCAGGCCAGGGCGAGGGAGCGCAGCATGCGCCCAGGCTAGACGCCGCCTCCCGACGAGGGCGTGGCATCCGCCTCGGTGTTGACCATGGAGAAGGCGGCCTGGGCGAGGTACTTCCACACCTGGGCGTCAAGATCCGGGGGCAGCCCCCGCGCGTCCAGGGCGCTGCGCATGTGGTCGAGCCAGTGCTGCATCGCGTCGAAGTCGATGGGGTAGGGCGCGTGCCTCATGCGCAGGCGCGGATGGCCGCGCTGCTCGGAGTACGTCGTCGGGCCGCCCCAGTACTGCTCGAGGAACATCCGCAGCCGCTCCTCGGCGGGGCCGAGATCCTGCTCGGGGTACATCGGCCGCAGGACGTCATCGGTCGCCACCCCGGCGTAGAAGTCGCGCACCAGGTTGACGAAGAAGTCGTGGCCGCCGAACATCTCGTACGGCGACAGGCCGTCCTCGGACATGGGCGGCCGCCTAGGCGGGAGCGAGGGCGTCGCCGACGCCGTCGATGACATTGCGGAAGTCCACCGTGGCCTCCAGGCCGCACAGCAATGCGATCGTGCCCATGACCGCGCGGTGCTCCAGAAGGTAGTCGGGCGGGAACCGCAGCCGGCTCGCGCCCTGCAGCGCCTGCACCGGGTCCTGGAACTGCTGCGAGCGCGACTGCAGCCACTCCGTGCTGAAGGTGAACTCCTCGCGGGTGTACGGCCGCACGTCGGGGTCGAGCATCGCGATGAGCTGCTCGGTCGTCGTCGACTCGGCCACGAGCCCGGCGGAGCGCCAGGCCTCGAGGACCTCATCGTCGCGGCCGGTCGCCGTGAGCTCGAGCGTGGAGGCGAACAGGCGCGTGAAGAGCCCGGAGTCCTGGGCGACGCTGCCGAAGTCGAGCACGGCGAGCCGGTCGTCGTCGAGGAGTCGGAAGTTGCCCGGATGCGGATCGGCGTGCGTGGCGCCGGTGAGCCGCGGCGACCAGAAGCAGAAGCGGGCGAGTTGGCGCCCGGCGGCGTTGCGCCGGTGCGCGTGCTCGTCGACGAGTGCAGTGAAGGGGGTGCCGTCGATCCACTCGGTCACGAGCACGGTCCCGGTGTTGAACAGCACCTTGGGGATCACGATCCCCTCGTCCTTCCAGGCCTTGCGGAAGCGCTTCTGCCAGGCAGCTTCGTGACCGTAGTCGAGCTCCTCGCCGAGGCGCCGGGCGTGCTCGTCGATGAGCGCCTTGACGTCCAGGGTCGGCAGCAGGCGCCCGACGAGGGGCGCCATGGCGCGCAGCTGCAGCATGTCCGCCTTGACGACCTTGGGGGCGTCGGCGTACTGGACCTTGATGGCGACCGGGGTGCCGTCCTTCCAGGTGCCGCGATGGACCTGGCCGAGGCTGGCCGCCGCGACCGCCTCGGGGTCGATCTCGACGCCCTTGGGGAGCGCCTCGAGCTGCTTGGCGACGGTCTTCAGGGGCTGGGGCTTGGCGTCCTCGTAGAGCCGGGTCAGGGCGGTGAGCTGAGCGGCCTGCTCGGGCGGGAGCGCGGAGGAGAACACCGCGAGCGCCTGCCCGAACTTCAGGGCCGGCCCGCGGGCCTTGGCGAGGGACTTCGTGAGGGTCTCGACCGACGCCGCGGTGGCCTTGGCGTAGACGGCATCGCGGTCCGCGCCGAGCGCCGCGGCGGTGGCAGCGCCGGCAAGGCGGGCGCCCGTCGTGACGGGGACGGAGGCGAGGGAGGCAGCGCGCGAGATAAGGCCCATGGCCCTGCCTACGCTACGCGCTCACCGGGATTGCTGCGCGTTCGGCCTCGTCGACGACATGGGAGGCCATGCCGGGGAAGACGAAGCCGTGGAAGGGCGCCACGGACCACCAGTAGACGTGCCCGCTGAGGCCCTTCGGGTGGAAGACCGCCCGTTGGGTGAGCAGGGCGCCACCGCCGGGGAGGGGCTCGATGCGGAACTCCAGCCAGGCCCGCCCGGGCATCTTCATCTCGGCGCGCAGGCGCAGCAGGGTGGGTGGCTGGCGCTCCTCGACGCGCCAGAAGTCGACGGCGTCGCCGACCTGGAGATGGTCCGGATCACGGCGGCCCCGGCGCAGGCCCACGCCGCCGACGACGCGGTCCATGACCCCGCGTACCTCCCCCAGGAAGCGCGCGGAGTACCACCCGTGTGCGCCGCCGATGCGGTCGACCGCGCGCCACACCTGCTCGGGCGACGCCGTGGTGCTGACCCGTCGTACGTCGGTGTAGAGGGACCCGCCCGACCAGGTCGGGTCCGACGGGAGCGGGTCGCTCGGGGCACCGGGCACCGACGCCGAGGACCAGCGCGTCGTGACCTCGGCGTCGCGGATGCGGGTGAGCGCGAGCTCGACCGCGGTGTCGAAGGGGACGAGCCCTTCCGGCGGATCGGGGATGTAGCGGGCGATGTCGTGGTCGCGGCACACCGCGGGATGCCGCAGCGACTCCACGAGCGGGCGCGCGATGCGGCGCGGCACCGGGGTGACGAGGCCGACCCAGTGGCTGGACAGGCCGGGAGAGAGCAGGTTGATCGGCAGGATCACCCGCTTGGGCAGGCGGGCCACCGCGGCGTAGCGGTGCATCATGCTCTCGTACGTCATGACCTCGGGGCCGCCGATGTCGAAGTCGCGATTGACCTCGGGCGGCAGGTCGGCGGCGAGGACGAGGTAGCGCAGGACGTCGCGCACGGCGATGGGCTGGGTCTTCTGACGGACCCAGCGCGGGGTGATCATCGCGGGGAGGCGCTCGGTGAGGTAGCGCAGCATCTCGAACGACGCCGACCCGGAGCCGATGATGACGGCGGCGCGGAACTCCACGGTGGGAACGCCGGACGCGCGCAGGATCTCGCCGACCTCGACGCGCGAGCGCATGTGGCGGCTCATCTTGGCCTTGGGCACCTGGGGGGCGAGGCCGCCGAGGTAGACGATGCGTCCGACGTCCTCCTCGCGGGCGGCGGCGGAGAAGACCTGCGCGACGCGGCGCTCCTCGATCTCCAGTTCGGGCCCGACCTGGAGGGAGTGCAGGAGGTAGTACGCGACGTCGACGCCGGCAAGGGCGCTGCGCACAGCGTCTGGATCGCCCGCGTCGCCGGCGACGACCTCGACGTCGGCGAACCAGGGCATGTCGCGCAGGCGCTCGGGATGGCGCGCGAGCACGCGGACCCGGAAGCCGGCCTCGAGGAGGCGGGGCACAAGGCGGCCACCGACGTACCCGGTGGCCCCGGTGACGAGGCAGAGGCGGCTCACGCGCCTATCGTGCCGTCCGCGGCAGGATCCTGCATCCCGGTCCAGCGCGCGGCGAAGGCGAGCACGTCGGCGGACTCCTCCACCGACCGCGACATCGAGCGGGCGCCGTGGCCCACGTCTCCCTCGCCGCGGAAGACGACCGGCCGGTCCGACGTCGTCGCATGCTGCACCGCGGCGCACATCTTGCGGGCGTGCATCGGATCGGTGCGAGTGTCGTTGTCGAACGCGACGAACATCGTGGCCGGGTACGCCGTGCCGTCGACCACGCGGTGGTACGGCGAGTAGCCGAGCAGCCAGTCCAGCTGCTCGGGGATGGCGGGGTCGCCGTACTCGACGGTCCAGGTCGGCCCGAGTTCCGAGGTCGTGTAGCGGACCATGTCGAGCAGGGGCGCGACGCAGACCACGGCGTTGAAGAGGTCGGGCCGCTGCGTGAGTGCGGCACCGACGAGAAGGCCGCCGTTCGATCCGCCGTTGATGGCGAGCTGCCCGGCCGTGGTCCACCCCTGGGCGATGAGCCACGCGGCTGCGGCGTGGAAGTCGTCGAAGACGTTCTGCTTGCTGCCGAGCATGCCGGCGCGGTGCCAGTCCTCCCCCTCCTCGCCACCGCCGCGGAGGTTGGCGACCGCCCAGACGCCGCCAGCCTCGACCCAGGACAGGATCATCGCGGAGTAGCCGGGGGAGAGCGGGATGCCGAAGCCGCCGTACCCGTAGAGGATCGTCGGTCGCGGGCGGTCAGGCCCGTCGGTGGGGGAGAGCACGAACATGCGGACCTCGGTGCCGTCCTGCGACGTGTAGGTCACCTGGCGCGAGAAGACGCGGGGGACGTCGACGGTCCCGGGCGGTGCCTCCCACAGCGTGAGCTCGCCGGTCGTCGCGTCGAAGGCGTAGACGTGCGGGACCGTCGTGTGGTCGGTGTAGACGAACCACGCGACCGGTCCGCCGTCCGGGCGCTCGACAGGGCCCGCCAGCGTGCCGGCGCCGGGCAGGGGGATGGTGCGGATCAGGTCCCCGGTCTCGAGGTCGTGCAGCGAGAGCTCGCTCACGACATGACGCGTGCGCACGACGAGCATGAGCGGGCGCGCAAGGTCCGGGCCGTCGAGGACGGCGAAGCCGTCGAGCACGGCCTCGGGGTCCTCGGGGATGAGGTCGCGCCACTGCTCGTCCCACAGCCGGTCGGGGGCGCTCACGGCGATGCGTCCGCGCGGTGCGTCGCGGTCGGTGGAGATGTAGAAGAGGCCATTGCGACCGACGTCGATGCCGGTCTGCGCGTCGACGTCGCCCTGGACCAGCTGCAGGGCAGGGGCATGGGGCGGCGACGCCTGCAGGTCGGCGATCCACAGGTCGTTGCGCGGCTCGGTGCCCTCGGCGGAGGAGATCTGCAGCCAGCGGCCGTCGCGGCTCACCTCGACGCCGTAGTAGTTGGTCATCGTCATGCCGGACCCGAAGACGAGGATGTCGTTGTCGGGATCATCGCCCACGCGATGGAGGTACACCCGCCGGTGGAACTGTTGCTCGGACTCCGGGAGCAGCGCGGGATCGAGGCGGCGCACGTAGTAGAAGTGCGTGCCGCCGGGCAGCCACGCGACGGGGGAGTAGCGGCAGCGGTCGATGACGCCGTCGACGTCCTCGCCCGTTGCGGTGTCCATGACGGCGAGCACGGACTCCTCGGTCCCGCCGACGGAGTACTGGTAGGCGAGCAGGTCGCCCTCCTTCGAGGGCTGCCACGAGTCGAGCGTGGTGAGGCCGCTGGGATCGCGGGCGATCGGGTCGAAGAGCACGCGCGGCTCGCCGCCGGAGCGGCGTACGTAGAGGACCGGGAACTGCTGGCCGGGCTCGCGCCGGGTGAAGAAGGTCCACTCGCCGCGGACATAGGGCGGCGACACCGAGCCGGCGCCCATGAGCTCCTCGATGCGCTGCGCGAACGCGTCGCGACGGGTCCAGCCTGCGCGCTCACGGGTCATGAGGTCGTCCTGCTCGCGGCGCCACTCCGTGGTGCGCGGGTCCTCGGGGTCCTCCAGCCAGCGGTAGGGGTCGGCCACGGCGCGGCCGTGCAGGTCGTCGACGAGATCGAGGCGTTCGGCAGCGGGGTAGTCAGGCACTCCCGCACCCTAACGGCTGGCCTAGGCTTCGCCCATGTCCGCGCTGCATGACCTCACCGCACTCGAGCAGGCCGCCGCGATCCGAGCGCGCGAGGTCTCCCCCGTCGAGCTCGCCGAGCACTACCTGCGCCGCACCGAGGAACTCAACGAGACGGTGGGCGCCTTCATCACCGTGACGCCCGACCTCGCGCTGGAGCAGGCGCGTGCGGCCGAGCAGGCGGTCCTGGACGCCGCTGACCCCGCCGAGCTCCCGGTCCTCCACGGCGTCGTCGTCCCCGTCAAGGACCTGCAGTTCCTCGCCGGCGTGCGCTGCACGCTGGGCTCGGCGACGTACGACATGACTCCTTTCGGCGACGACCATGTCGTGACGCGGATGAAGCAGGGCAACGTCGTCATGACCGGCAAGACCAACACCCCGGAGTTCGGGCTGCCCTGCTACACCGAGCCATCGATCGCGCCCCCGGCGCGCACGCCGTGGGACCTGTCGCGATCCGCGGGCGGCTCGAGTGGCGGGGCCGCGGCAGCGGTGGCGGCGGGACTGGCGCCGGTGGCCCACGGCTCTGACGGCGGCGGCTCCGTGCGCATCCCGGCGAGCGTGTGCGGCCTGGTGGGCATCAAGACGTCGCGTGGACGCACCTCGATGGGCCCGCTGCGCGATCCCGTCGGGGAGTTCCCCGTCAACGGCCCGCTCGCGCGGACGGTGCGCGACGCCGCCGCCCTCCTCGATGTCATGGCCGGGGCGTTCCCCGACGATCCATATCCCGCGCCGCCCCTTCTCCCGGGGGAGACCTTCCTCAAGGCCGCGGGCCGGGAGCCCGGGGTGCTGCGCATCGGCCGCTTCCGCACCCCGCTCATCGCCGACGCGGAGGTCCACCAGGACTGCATCGACGCGTACGAGTCGGCCAGCATGCTCCTGGAGGAGATGGGCCACGTCGTCGAGGACTTCACCCCGGCCTTCCCGGACACGACGGTCAACACCTTCGAGACGATCTGGTGGACGCTCGCGCTGCTGACGCCGGTCGACCCGGCCCGCGAGGGCGACCTCATGCCGCTGACGCGCCTGCTGCGTGAGCGAGGCGCCGGCTTCAGCGCCATCGATCTCGCGCGCGCGGTGTCCTTCGGGCGCATCGTCGCCCGCGGCGTGATCGCCGGGTCGGCGGCGTACGACGTCCTCCTCTCTCCGACGCTCGCGCTGCCGCCGGTGCCGGTCGGTCACTTCACCGACGGCGGCGACCCGGCGGTGGACTTCGAGCGGCAGAAGGCCTTCACTCCCTTCACCGCGCTGTTCAACCTCACCGGTCAGCCGGCCATCTCCCTCCCGCTGCACTGGAACGACGCCGGCCTGCCGATCGGCGTCCAGTTGGTGGGACGCCCGTACGACGAGGTCACGCTGATCTCCCTGGCGACGCAGCTCGAGCAGGCCCGCCCCTGGCTGGGCCGCCGCCCGGAGATGTGGTGACCGAGGAGCCGGACCTCACCGCGCTGGCCGCGGCGTACGGCGTGTCCACCGGGTACTGGGACCAGGCCGGCCGTCGCGTCGAGGTGTCCCGTGACTCCGTCGCCGCAGTGCTGCGGACCCTCGGGGCGGATACCAGCGACGAGGCCACCGTCGCGCGCAGCCTGCGTGAGCGCGAGGAGGAGCCGTGGCGGCGCGCGCTCCCGCCGGTCGTCGTGACGGTGGGCGGCCGCTACGGCCACGCCTGGGTCCACCTGCCGCACGGAACGTCGGTGCGCGTATGGATCGAGTGCGAGGACGGCACGATCGTCGAGCCCGCTCAGCTCAATCGCTGGGTCGAGCCCCGGGAGATCGACGGGGAACTCGTTGGCGAGGCGACATTCGCGATCCCGTCGGACCTGCCGCTGGGATGGCACTCGCTGCACGCCGTCACCGAGTCCGGCGTCCATGAGTGCCCGCTGGTGGTGACGCCCGAGCGGCTCGCCCCTCCCGCGCTGGACGAGGCGCCACGGCTGTGGGGATTCATGGCGCAGCTCTACTCGGTCCGCTCCCGCCGGTCGTGGGGCATCGGCGACCTCGCCGACCTGGCCGACCTCGCGTCGTGGAGCGGACGTCTCGGCGCGGACTTCGTGCTCGTCAACCCGATGCACGCCGCGGACCTGGCCGAGCCCATGACGCCCTCGCCGTACCTCCCGTCGACGCGGCGCTTCCCCAGCCCGCTCTACCTGCGCGTGGAGGACGTGCCGGAGTTCGCCTACCTGCGTGCGGGGGACTACCGGCGGGTGCGCCGGCTCGGCAAGCGCGTGCGCCGGCTCGACGGCGACCTGCTCGACCGCGATGCCAGTTGGGCGGCGAAGAGCGCTGCGCTCGACATCGTGCGGCAGGTCCCGCTGACCCCGGGCCGGCAGGCGCGGTACGACGCGTTCGTGGCGCGAGAGGGCAGCGGACTCATCGACTACGCGACGTGGTGCTCGATCAGCGAGGTCCACGGGCCGCGCTGGCAGGAGTGGCCCGAGGGCCTGCGGCATCCCGCATCGGCTGACGTCGTCGCCTGGCGCGAATCGCACGCCGACGCCATCGAGCGGCACCTGTGGCTGCAGTGGCTGCTCGACGAGCAACTCGAGCGCACCCAGTCCGCCAGCGTCGAGGTGGGCATGCGCGCCGGCGTGATCCACGACCTCGCGGTGGGCGTCACGGCGGACGGCGCGGACGCCTGGGCCTATCAGGACGTCCTCGTGCCCGGCATGTCCGTGGGCGCGCCCCCCGACATGTACAACCAGGTGGGCCAGGACTGGGCCCAGCCGCCCTGGGATCCCGCGGCGCTCGCGGACGCGGCGTTCGTGCCCTACCGCGACATGCTGCGGACCCTCTTGCGGCATTCCGGGGGCCTGCGCATCGACCACATCCTGGGTCTGTTCCGGCAGTGGTGGGTGCCCGAGGGGATGGCCGCCTCGGCGGGGACGTACGTCGCGTTCGACCATGACGCGCTGCTGGGGATCCTGGCCCTGGAGGCGCACCGAGCCGGGGCGCTCGTCATCGGCGAGGACCTCGGCACGCTGGAGCCGTGGGTCCAGGAGGCACTGCGCGACCGGGGCCTGCTGGGCACCTCGATCATGTGGTTCGAGCGCAGCGAGGACGGTCGGTTGCGCGAGCCCGAGTGGTGGCGCGCGGACGTCCTCGCGAGCGTCGCCGTGCACGATCTGCCGCCGACCGCCGGCTACCTCGAGGGCGAGCACGTGCGGATCCGGCACGAGCTTGGGCTGCTGGAGCGGCCGATCGAGGACGAGCGGGCCCATGACACTGCGCGCACGCAGGAGTGGATCGACCTCGCTCAGGCGCGCGGCTACCTGTCGACGGAGGACGACGTACCCGATGTCGATGACGTCGTCGTCGCCCTTCACCGGATCGTGGCGGCATCGCCCGCACGGCTGGTGGGAATCGCGCTGCCCGATGTCGTGGGGGAGCGTCGCGCGCAGAACCAGCCGGGCACCCACCGGGAGTACCCGAACTGGTGCGTCCCGCTCGGCGACCGCGACGGGCGCCCGGTGGCCCTCGACGACCTGCCCGCCTCGCCGCTGCTCCCGGCCCTCCTCGAGGCCGTGCGGGCCAGGCCCTAGGCTGGCAGCGTGTACACGCCGGTCCAGGTCATCCTGCTGTTCTTCTGCATTCCCGCGGCGGTGTTCGCCCTGGTGTTCTTCGCGGTCTACGCGCCCGGGTGGATCAGGTCGGGCAAGTCCGAGGAGGCCGAGTCGGCCGACCGGGGCGCGGTGCAGCTCACCAGTCCCCGAGGGTCGATGAGTGCCCCGTCCGGCCCGGGGATCGAAACTCCGTCGGGCCCCACGGAGCACCTGGAGCGCGGAGGCTCGAGTGCCCAGTGGTAACTCGTTCTCGGTAGCCCAGCGCGCGGACCTGCAGCGCATCCTCACGCACGCCGAGGAGACCTCCGGCCTGACCTTCGGCCTGCATATCGGCGCGTGGGAGGGCGGACGCGAGGGTGTGGAGGCGATGCTGTCCCGGCTGCCCGACCCCGACCGCAGCGTGATGGTGGCCGTCGACCCGGACGCCCACACGCTCGAGATCGTCACCGGGCGGCTGGCCCGCATCTCGATCGACGACCATGCGTGCGCGCTCGCGTCCATGTCGATGACGAGTTCCTTCGCCGTTGACGACATCGTGGGCGGCGTGCGCGACGGGATGTCGGTGCTGGCCGATCACGGCCGCCGCCAGCGCGTCGAATACCTCGACCTCCCCAACTAACCCGCAAAAAGAGTTGGGTTAGGCGTCGCGGGCGCGGGCGCGCAGGGCGCGGACGACGCCGTCGCGGCCCTCGGCCACCAGGCGGCGCAGCGACGGGTTGAGGTCGCCGCGGGCCAGGAACTCATCGGATTTGGCGATCGTGTCCGCATCCACGATGAGGGCTGGGTAGAGCCCCATCGCGAGGGTCTGCGCGATCTCCATGGAGTGCGCGTCCCAGGCCTCGGAGATCTCCGCGAAGTACTGGTCGCGGAAGGGGAGCAGGAGGTTCGCCTGGTCCGGCTGGACGAAGCCGGCCACCGTGGCCTCGATGATCGCGTTGCTCACGTCCATCCGCTCCATCGCCTCGGCCCACGCCATCTCCTTCGCCTCGGGGGAGGGGCGAGCGGCACGCGCGAGCGCCGCCTGGCGGCGCCCCGTGGCGGTGTCATCGCGGGCGAGTTCGGCGTTGATCGCGTCGATCTCCGCCCGGCCTGTGGCCGCGAGCCGCTGCAGGAGCGTCCAGCGCAGGTCGGTGTCGACGGCAAGCCCCTCGAGTACGACGGCCCCCGACAGCAGCCCCGCGACGATCCCGAGCTGCTCGTCGCCGTGCGCGTTCGCGACGAATGCGCGCACGAACGCCAACTGGCGGTCCGAGCCCGGCTCCGCGGCCCGCATCAGGGTCTCCAGGCCCCGCGCCAGGCGATCGCGGTAGGCGTCGCGATGCGCAGGATCGGCGTACAGGTCAATGGCCATCTTGGCGCGCTGGAGCAGTGCCTGGACCGCGCCGATGTCGGACTCGTCGGGCAGCCCCGCGAGGACGAGGTCGACGTACTCCCCGGTGGGGACCTCGGCGTCGCGCACCATGTCCCAGGCCGCGCCCCACAGCAGTGCGCGGGCGAGGGAGTCGTCCAGCCCGCCGATGCGCTCCACCGCGGTGCGCCAGGACCTGTCGTCCAGGCGGATCTTGGCGTAGGTGAGGTCGCCGTCGTTGAGCAGGAGCAGGTCGGGGGTGCGCGCGCCGGTGAGTTCGGGGATCTCGGTGAGTGGGCCCACCACGTCCAGTTCGCGGCGCTCGCGCAGCACCAGTCCGTCGCCATCGACGTCGTACAGCCCCACGCCGACGCGGTGGGACCGCAGGGTCGGGCTCACGCCCTCCGGGGCGCTGGGCGGCTCCTGCACGATGGCCACGCGCGAGATCGTGCCGTCGTCGGACATCTCGACGATGGGGCGGAGCAGGTTGACCCCGGATGTCTGCAGCCATTCCTCGGTCCACCCGCTGAGGTCGCGCCCCGACGATGCCTCGAGCTCGGTGAGGAGGTCTACCAGTCGGGTGTTGCCCCACGCGTACTTCGCGAAGTAGCTGGTGATCCCGCGGACGAACTCCTCCTCGCCCACCCACGCGACGAGCTGCCGCAGCGCCGAGGCGCCCTTCGCGTACGTGATGCCGTCGAAGTTCACCTGCACGGCGTCGAGGTCGACCATGTCCGCGGCGATGGGGTGCGTCGAGGGCAGCTGATCCTGCCGGTAGGCCCAGGCCTTGCGCAGATTGGAAAACGTCGTCCACGCGTCGCTGTAGCGCGTCGCCCGGACGTTGGCGTAGTGCGATGCCCACTCGGCGAACGACTCGTTCAGCCAAAGGTCGTCCCACCACGACATGGTGACGAGGTCGCCGAACCACATGTGCGCCATCTCGTGCAGGATCGTGTTGGCGCGCTGCTCGTACGCCGCATCCGTGACCCGGGAGCGGAAGACGTAGTCCTCGCGGAACGTGACGCAGCCGGCGTTCTCCATCGCTCCCGCATTGAACTCCGGCACGAAGAGCTGGTCGTACTTCCCGAAAGCGTAGGGGGTGCCGAAGGCCTCCTCGAAGAAGGCGAACCCCTGCTTGGTGAGCAGGAAGATGTCGTCGGGATCAAGGAACTCCGCGAGGGACGCCCGGCAGTACAGCCCGAGGGGGTAGCTGCCGTAGGGCCCGTCGTAGGTGTCGAACACCGCGGAGTAGGGACCGGCGACGAGCGCTGTGATGTACGTCGACATCCGCGGAGTAGCGGGGAAGTCCCAGCGGGCGACGCCCGGGCCCAGTGCGACGGGCTCGGGGGTCGGCGCGTTGCTCACGACCTTCCAGTGGTCCGGCCCGGTGACATGCAGGGTGAACGGCGCCTTCAGATCCGGCTGCTCGAAGCAGGCGTAGACGCGGCGCGCGTCGGCGGACTCGAACTGCGTGTAGAGGTAGACCTCGTCGTCCACGGGATCGACGAAGCGGTGCAGTCCCTCGCCGGTGTTCATGTACTGGCACTGGGCGTGCACGATGAGGACGTTCTCCGCCCGCAGGTCGTCCAGCCGGATACGGGAGCCGTCGAAGACGTCGGCCGGATCCAGGGCGACGCCATTGAGGTTGACCGACGTCAGCTCGGGCGCCACCAGGTCGATCCAGGTGGAGCTGCCCGGCTGCGAGCAGCGGAAAGCCACGGTGGTGATGGACCCGAATCGCTCCGGGCCGGTGGTGAGATCCAGGGCGACGTCGTACCCGTCGACCGAGATCCGGGTGGCGCGCTCGGCAGCCTCGGCGCGGGTCACATTGAGCTTCGTCTGGACGGTCACGCGGGTCATCCTGGCACGGGTCTCGGTGGCCGGCTGCACTACGGTCAAGCCCATGACCGTCACCGCTGACTTCTGGTTCGACCCCCTGTGCCCGTGGGCCTGGATGACCTCGCGATGGATGCTCGAGGTGGAGAAGGTGCGCCCGGTGGAGGTGCGCTGGCACGTGATGTCCCTGGCCGTCCTCAACGAGGGCCGCGACCTCCCCGAGGAGTACCTCGCCCTCATGGACCGCGCCTGGGGCCCGGTGCGCACCATCGTGGCCGCGCAGCAGCAGTACGGCGACGACGTCATCGGGCAGCTCTACACCGAGATGGGCACGCGCATCCATCCCGGCGGGCAGGAGGACTGGGAGGCTGCCATCGCGGAGTCCGTGCGCGCGCTCGACCTCGACGAGTCACTCCTGGCAGCGGGGACATCGGATGAGTTCGACGCTGCGCTGCGCGCCAGCCACGAGGAGGGCATCAGCCTGGTGGGCCGCGACGTGGGTACGCCGGTCATCGCGGTGCCGGGCGCGGACGGCGAGCGCGTCGCCTTCTTCGGCCCGGTGGTGACGCCGGCGCCCAAGGGCGAGGCAGCCGGCCGACTCTGGGACGGCACGCTGTTGGTGGCGGGCACGCCGGGCTTCTTCGAACTGAAGCGCACCCGCACGGTCGACCCGATCTTCGACTGAACGACGCTCCCGGGGTGAGCTGCCTCAGCCGATGGTGTGTCCTGCGTGCTGACGACTAGTCGTCGCGGTCGAAGTGGTGCGCGCGCGTGACTGTGGCGACCCGCAGATCGTAGGCGTCGTACCAGCGATCGCGGCCCAGCCGCTGTGCGAGTTGATGCTCCGCGACCGCGCGCCAGGCCAGCGACGCCTCCTCGTCGACCCAGTAGGACACGGTGATCCCGCGATCGTCCGACGACACCGAGTCCACCCCGAGGAACCCCGGCTGCTGGCGTGCGAGCTCGTCCATGCGCGCGGCCATCTCGGCGTAGCCCTCGAGGTCGTCGGATCGCCGAGTCGTGAAGATCACCGCAACGTACGGCGTGGGCCAGGTCATCCCCGCATCCTCCCCGGTCACCCTTTCCCCGTTGAGTGGCGGGGGGGGGGGGGGGGGGGGGGGGGGGGGGGGGGGGGGGGGGGCGGCGGGC
>JBJTJS010000385.1:0-12411 GCA_046096085.1 bacterium | reverse complement strand
CTCTGACGTGCGAAGACTCTTGTCGGGCTGACAGGATTTGAACCTGCGACCCCTTGACCCCCAGTCAAGTGCGCTACCAAGCTGCGCTACAGCCCGCCGCCCCGCAGTCCCAGGAAACCTGGCTTCCGGGACCCACGAAAGCCTACCGAGCCGCCAAGGCCCCAACGCACTCGCCCCAGACCGTTGAGTGGCGGGTGGTGTCGCGCGACACGCCGTGGAGCGGCGACACCAGCCGCCACTCAACGAGGGAACGCTAGCGGCGGGACCGGCGCTTCTCGCGAATCCGCAGGTTGATGCGGATCGGCGTTCCGACGAACCCGAACTCCTCGCGCAGTCGCCGCTCCACGAAGCGGCGGTACCCGGCCTCGAGGAACCCGGTGGTGAACAGCACGAACGTGGGCTGCCTCACGCCGCCCGGGGTGGCGAACAGGATGCGGGGCTGCTTGCCCCCGCGCACCGGGTGCGGGTGCGCCGCAACCAGCTCGGACAGGAAGGCGTTCAGCCGCGACGTCGGGATGCGGGTCTCCCAGCCGGCGAGAGCCTCGTCGAGTGCAGGAACGAGCTTCTGCATATGCCGCCCGGTGAGCGCGGACACGTTGACCCGGGGAGCCCAGCGAACCTGGACCAGCTCCCGGTCGATCTCCTTCTCCAGGTAGCGCTGGCGGTCCTCGTCCATGAGGTCCCACTTGTTGTACGCGATGACCAGGGCTCGCCCGGTCTCGACGACGAGTGACAGCAGCCGGAGGTCCTGCTCGCTCAGCGGCTCGGATGCGTCGACCAGGACTAGCGCCACCTCGGCCTTCTCCAGCGCCGCACGGGTCCGCAGGCTCGCGTAGTACTCGTGACCGCTCGCCTCCTTCACCCGTCGCCGGATGCCGGCCGTGTCGACGAACCACCACTCGCGGTCGCCCAGGACGATGAGCTCATCCACGGGATCGACGGTGGTCCCCGCCACCGAGTCGACGACGACGCGGGCCTCCCCCGCCAGCTTGTTGAGCAGAGACGACTTCCCCACGTTCGGCTTGCCCAGCAGCGCCACCCGTCTCGGTCCGCCCCCGCGGGTGCGCGCGGAACCCTCCTCGGGCAGCAGGCCGACGACGGCATCGAGCAGGTCGCCGCTGCCGCGTCCGTGGAGGGCTGACACGGGATGCGGCTCCCCCAGGCCGAGCGACCACAGTGCCGCGGCATCGGCCTCGCTGCGCGCATCATCGACCTTGTTGGCTACGAGCACGACGGGTACGCCGGCCTTGCGCAGCACGCGAACCACGGCCTCGTCAGCGTCCAGGGCCCCGACGGTCGCATCGACGACGAACATGACGACGTCGGCCTCGGACATGGCGCGCTCGGCCTGCGCGGCGATCTGCCCCGCCATCCCCCGCGCATCGCGCTGCCACCCGCCGGTGTCGATGAGCTGGAAGTCGCGGCCGTTCCACTGCGCCTCGTAGGCCACGCGGTCGCGCGTCACGCCGGGCACGTCCTCCACCACGGCCTCGCGACGCCCCAGGATCCGGTTGACCAGGGTCGACTTGCCGACATTGGGACGCCCGACGACGGCCACGGCTGGCAGGAACATGTCCGCGCCGACCTCGTCGGCCGTGAGCTCCTCCCAGTCGCCGAACTCCCGCAGCGCGGCCTCGCGCGCCGCCGCGGCCAGGACACCCTCGTCGTCATCCGCCTCGTTCGGCTCCCACGCCCGGTCGTCGAACTCCTCCAGGGGCGGGAGGTCACCTGCGGCGTCGAAGTCGGAATCCTCGGGGGGAAGGGTGCTCACGACGCACCATTGTCCCCGGGCGCCTCGACGCGCGGAACGTCGGTGCGGCCCGTCCGCGCCGACGCCTCCTCGAGGTGGTCGGCCAGGCGCTGGCGGATGCGCTCCGCGAGGTCCTGCAGAGCCGACGCGCGGAAGGGATCGGCCGGCGGTTCGGGAAGGAAAGCCTGTCCGAAGACCACGTCGATCTCCGCGCCCGGGGACGGGGGGTCGGTGGGGCGGACGCCGTGCGTGCCCAGCAGCGCCACGCACACCACGGGGACGCCCGATCGCGCTTGTACGTACGCCGCCCCGGGACCGGTCGGGCGCAGCCCGGTGGCGAGGGACTCCGGGAGGGCGCCCTCGGGGAACATCCCGACCGCGTCACCCCCGCGGGCAGCGGCGACGGCCGCACGCAGCGCCGGCTGCGGCGCCCCCTCCTGCACCACGATGCGGCCGGTCACCGAGGCCAGCCGGGCCCAGGTCTCCCCCAGGGCGCCGGCCTCGGTCACCACCCGCACCGGGCGGGGGCCGCACACGGCCAGGACGGTGGCATCGACAAGCCCGTCGTGATTCGCCACAAGCAGCACCCCGCCGGAACGCGGCACGCGGTGGGCGCCGGTCACCCGCACGCGGTAGGCCCGTCGCAGGACCGGTCCTACGACATTGCGCACTGACGCCGGCCACGAGACCCTCACCCGCCATCCCCCGCGACATCCGTCTGATCGCTTCGCGCGTCGAGAGCGGAGATGACGGCGGCGATCACCTCGTCAAGCGTGAGGTCCGTTCCGTCGATGAGTACGGCGTCATCCGCGGGCCGCAGCGGTGACACGGCCCTCCCCGTGTCGAGGGCGTCACGACTGCGCAGGTGCTCCTCGGTCAGCGTCACCGCCTCCGCGTCGACGTAGTCAGCGCGCCCGGCCCGCTCGGCATCCTCCTGGGCCCGCCGCCTTGCCCGTGCCTGCGCATCAGCGACAAGGAAGACCTTGAGGTCCGCATCCGGCAGGACCACGGTGCCGATGTCGCGGCCCTCGACCACCACGCCGCCGCCGGCGCCGAGCGCCTCGGCCACCAGCGACCTCTGGAGCGCCACCAGACGCCGACGCACCTCGGGAACGGCGCTCACGATGCTCACCGCGGCTCCCACATCGGACCCTCGGATGTCAGCGCTGACGTCCGCGCCGTCGACGCGCACGCCCGGCGCGCCGGGGTCCGCGCCAAGCTCGATCGCGGGCCGCTCGCACAGCGCCGCCACGGACGCAGCATCACCCGGGTCCACGCCATTGCGCAGCATCCACCAGGTCATCGCGCGGTACATCGCCCCGGTGTCGACGTACCTCAGGCCGAGCCGCTCGGCGACCCCCCGCGCCGTGCTGGACGTCCCCGAGCCGGAGGGCCCGTCGATCGCGATGACCGGCCCGCTCACGAGCGCACGTCGAATCCGCGTTCGCGCAGCCCCGCCTCCAGCACGCCCACGGCGCCGGGGCGCACGCTGATGTCGATGAGGCCGCTGGGGCGCCCAAGGACGTGCTCGATCCGGATGTCCTCGAGGTTCACGCCCAGTTCGCCCATGGCTACCAGCACGCTGGCCACCTGTCCGGGCTCGTCGGCCACCATCACCGACACGACCGCGAACTCCGTGGCACCGGTGCCGTGCTTGCCCGGGATGCGCTGACGCCCGCTGACTCCGCGCTCGAGCGCATCGAGCGTGGCGGAAGTGCCGGGGCCGCCGGTGCCCCGCTCGCGCAGGTCGGTGACCACCGCCTGAAGGTCGTCGGCCAGCGCCGACAGCACGTCGGCGACGCGCTCGGAGTTGGCGGCAAGGATGGCGCGCCACAGCGCCGGATCCGAGTCGGCGATGCGCGTCATGTCACGCAGGCCCTGGCCCGAGACGGCCACGGCCTCATCGTCCACCTCGAGAAGACGAGCGGCCAGCAGCGAGGAGAGGACCTGTGGCGCATGCGACGTGACGGCCACGGCGCGGTCGTGGTCGGACGGCGACATGACGACGGGGACCGCACCGCAGGTCTTGGCGAGCGCCACGATGTCCCGCGTGCGCTCGTCGTCGCTGCCGGGGACGGGGGCGACGACCCACACCCGGTCGTCGAAGAGGTCCGGGCGCGCACCGGCGGGGCCGGACACCTCCCGGCCGGCGAGCGGATGGCCGCCGACCACCCTGCCCTCGTCGGCTCCCAGCGCCAGGGCCGCGGCGAGAGGCTGGGCCTTGACCGATGTGACATCGGTGACCGTGGCCGCCGCGAAGCGACGGCTGGCCTCGGCCATGACCGCGCCCGCGGCGTCGGGCGGGACCGCGACGACGACGATGCGCGGATCGCCGACGGCACCGGGCTCACCGGCTCCGCGCTCCGCGGCGACGCGCAGCGCCTCCGGGTCGGCATCCTCGAGGTACGTCGTCACGCCGGCGCGGCGCAGGGCCAGGCCCACCGAGGCGCCGAGCAGGCCGGACCCCACGATGAGCACGGGGCCCGCGACCGGCTCGGTCACCGGACGAGGTCCTGGCGCAGCACCTCGGCACCACGCAGGTAGACGTGCTCGACCTCGGCACGGCTGCGTGCGGTCTCGGCGTGCATGAGGATGCGCACGGCGCGCGGGGGCGCCCCCGCGACGTCGATCTCCTGCGCGCACAGCAGCGGCACGTCAGTGAGACCCAGCGAGCGGGCCGCGGCGGCCGGGAACGCGCTGTGGAGGTCCGGGGTCGCGGTGAACACGATGCTCACGAGGGCATCCGCGCTGACGTCGTTGCGCCGCATCATCTCGCGCAGCAGCTCCGCCACGGCCTCGGCCATCTCGTCGGCGTCGTCTGCCGCGAGGAGGGTGGCCCCTCGTAGACCCCGTACCCGCATGACGCTCCCTTCCCTCAGGGAACCCTAGCGAGGGTGGTCGCCCAGCGGGACGGCTCGGGCGGCCCGACGGCGACCCGGGTCACAGGCCCGCGGCGGTGTAGAGCGAGCGCAGCTCTGCCCCATCGATGGTGCGCAGGGTGCCCGGCCGCTGCTGACCGAGGCGCACCGGGCCGAACCGGGTCCTCACGAGGGATTCCACCGGGTGCCCCACGGCGGCCAGGAGGCGCCGGACGACGTGCTTGCGGCCTTCGTGCAGGGTGAGCTCTACGAGGGCGCGGCCGGGGAGCGCCTCCAGCACCGAGAAGGAGTCCACGCTCACCACTCCCTCCTCCAGTTCCACCCCGCCCCGCAGGCGCCGGCCGACGTCCCTGCCGAGGGGAGCCGGGACGGTGGCGACGTACGTCTTCTCGACGCCGTGACTGGGGTGAGCGAGCCGCTGCGCGAGGTCGCCGTCGTTGGTGAGCAGGAGCAGCCCCTCGGTGTCGACGTCGAGCCGCCCCACGTGGAAGAGCCGGTCGGTGCGGTCCGCGACGAGGTCGCCGACGCAGGGCCGACCACGCTCGTCCCGCATCGTGCAGACGATGCCGCGCGGCTTGTTGAGCGCGAGCACGGTGACATTCGGCGCGGTGGGCACGCGCTCGCCGTCGACGCGGATGACGGCGGTCCGCGGATCGACGCGCACCCCCTGCTCGAGGACGACGCGCCCGTCGACCTCGACCCGCCCCTCGGCGATCAACTCCTCGCAGGCCCGCCGGCTGCCGAGGCCGGCCTGCGCCAGGACCTTCTGCAGCCGGATGCCCGACTCGCTCACCTACTCCCCCGCCGCGACCGAGTCGATGACGGCGTCGAGTTCGGCGAGATCCGGGAGGTACTCCGACAGGTCCGGGAGGTCATCCAGCGACGCGATGCCAAGGCGCTCGAGGAAGTAGGGGGTCGTGCGGTAGAGGATCGCCTGAGACGAAGGGTCGATGCCCGCCTCCTCGATCAGCCCGCGGGACTGCAGGGTGCGAAGCACCCCGTCGACATTGACGCCGCGCACGGCGCTCACCCGCGCGCGGGAGACCGGCTGCCGATAGGCGATCACGGCCAGCGTCTCGAGCGAAGCCTGCGTGAGGCGCGCGTGCTGGCCGTCGAGGACCCATCGCTCCACGATGCCCGAGCACGAGTCCCGCGTGTAGTAGCGCCAGCCTCCGGCGACCTCGCGCAGGGAGAACCCCCGCTCGCCGGCGTCGTAGTCCGCGGCCAGTTCGCGCAGCGCCGCCTCGACCGCGGGGACCGGGCGCCGCGTGGCCTGGGCGAGCGTCACGGTGCCCATCGGCTCGACGGCCACGATGAGCAGGGCCTCCAGCGCCGCGGTCAGCGTCGGTGCGCCGAGGTCGTCGGGACCGGCGTCGACCTCATCGCTCGCTGCAGCGTCCTCCTCGTTCACGACCCGTCCTCCTCCGCTTGCGGCCTCGCCTCGTCGGCGTCGTCCGTCCCGTCGACCCCGTCGACCGCACCTTCACCCGCATCGTCGTACTCATCCTGCACGTCCACGGTGCTGTCGTCGGACCCGGTCCAGCGGATGGTGAGATCGCCCAGGGGGCTGACCTGCTCGAACGCAATGACGCCCTCGCGGTAGAGCTCGAGCAGGGCGAGGAAGCGCCCGACGACCAGCATGGTCGTGTCGCAGTCGGAGACCAGCGCACGGAACGTCGCCGCCCGCAGTCGCCGCAGGCGGCCCACGAGGACCGCGGCCTGTTCCCGGACGCTCACGAGGGGGACGTGGAGGTGGTCGATGCTCACGGATGGCGTGGGCTGCGGTGTCAGCGCCCGCGCCGCAAGGGCCGCGAAGGCCTCCGGGCCGATGCCGACCACGACCTCAGGGAGGAGCGCGGCGAAGTGGGGCTCGAGCCCGACGGTGCGCGGCATCTGGCGTGCCGCGTGCTGCATGCGGTCGGCGAAGATCGCCGAGACGATCTTGTACGCGCGGTACTGCAGGAGTCGCGCGAACAGGAGGTCACGCTCCTCGAGCAGCGCGAGGTCCTCCTCGTCCTCCACCTCGCCGCTCGGGAGGAGGCGCGCCGCCTTGAGGTCCAGCAGCGTCGCGGCCACCACCAGGAACTCCGTGGCCTCATTGAGATCCCACTCGGGACCCTGGTCGCGGATGTGGGCGATGAAGTCGTCGGTGACCTGGTGCAGGGCTAGCTCCGTCACCTCGAGCTTGTGCTTCGAGATGAGCTGCAGGAGCAGATCGAAGGGTCCCTCGAAGTCCCCGACCCTGACGGAGAAGCCGCTGTCGGCCGGGGACTCGACGAGGGTGCCGAGTTCGGTCACCGCGCGATGAGCTCTCGGGCGAGCTGGCGATAGGACTCCGCGGCGGGGCTGGACGGGGCAAAGACCGTGATCGGCTCCCCCGCCACCGTGGCATCGGGGAACTTGATGGTGCGGCTGATGACCGTGTGGAACACCTGGTCGCCGAAGGCGTCCACCACGCGGGCCAGGACCTCCCGCGTATGCAGGGTCCGCGCGTCGTACATCGTGGCCACCACGCCGGTGACCTCGAGGCGGGGATTGAGCCGGGACTGGACCTTCGTGATCGTGTCCGTGAGCAGCTTGACGCCGCGGAGGGCGAAGTACTCGCACTCGAGCGGGATGATCACGCCGTTCGCCGCGGTCAGGGCGTTGACGGTGAGCAGCCCGAGCGAGGGCTGGCAGTCGATGATGATGTAGTCGTAGTAGTCGAGGACCGGCGCGAGGGCACGGGCGAGCGCCTGCTCCCGGGCCACCTCGTTGACCAGGGCCACCTCTGCGGCGGAGAGGTCGATGTTGCTGGGGACGAGGTCGAGGCCTGGCACGGACGTGGTGACGACCACGTCGTCGATGGTGCAACCCTCGTCCATGAGGAGGTTGTAGACGGTGCGCTCGAGTTGGTGGGCCGGCACGCCGAGAGCGACCGAGAGGGCTCCCTGAGGGTCGAAGTCGACGAGGAGCACGCGGCGCCCGTACTCCGCGAGGGCGGCGCCGAGGTTCACCGTCGAGGTGGTCTTGCCGACGCCTCCCTTCTGGTTCACCATGGCGATCACCACGGCGGGGCCGTGCTCGGAGAGGGCCTCCGGCTCGGGGAAGGCCGGGACGGGCCGACCGGTGGGCCCCATCTCGCCGGCACGAAGGGCCGCGTCCTCCGACACGGGCCACCTCCTTCCTTCGCCTGCGGACCTCGGCATCCTCTCAGACGCGGGCCGCCCCGGGACCCCGACACGGCGTCGCCGGGTGCCTCGGTCCTCCCCTACCGGCCCAGGGCGCGCGGATGGCTCGCCGCGTAGACCTCTCGGAGGGTGTCGACCGTCACGCGCGTGTAGATCTGGGTCGTGGTGACCGAGGCGTGCCCGAGGAGCTCCTGGACGACTCGCACGTCAGCGCCCCCCTCCAGGAGGTGGGTGGCGAAGCTGTGCCGCAGCGTGTGGGGCGAGATGCCCCGGCCGCTGGAGGCGGAGTCGAGCCCGGCCCGCTCGGCAGCCGATGCCAGCGCCGCCCATGCGCTCTGCCGGCTCAGGCGCGACCCCCGGGTGTTGAGGAACAGCGCGGGCGTGCCGGCACGCATCTGGCTCGCTCGACCTCCTGCGGCGTACGCCGAGACCGCCTCCGCGGCGCACGCCCCGAGGGGAAGGCGGCGCTCCTTGCCGCCCTTGCCGCGCAGCAGGATGCTGCGCTGCTCCAGGTCCACGTCGTCCACGTCCAGGCCGACCGCCTCGGAGATGCGCGCTCCGGTGCCGTAGAGGAGCTCGAGCAGGGCGGTGTCGCGCAGCCCGAGCGGTGCGGGCTGCTCCCCCGCCGCGGAGATGAGCGCCAGGACGTCGGCGTACGGAATGGCCTTGGGCAGGCGCAGGGGAATGGCCGGTGGACGCCAGGCGCGCGCCGGGTCGGCCTCGGTGACACCCTCGCGCGCGCAGAACCTGTGGAACCCGCGGACGGCGACGATGATGCGCGCGGCCGAAGCGGGCGAGAGGACGGGTGTCGCATCCTCGGCGGGTGAGTCGGTCCGCTCGAGTCGGAGGGAGACGGCGAAGTCCTCGAGGTCCACCGTGCGCACATCGGACGGCGAGCGGATGCCTCGCGACGCGCACCATCGGGCGTAGCGGTCCAGGTCGCGCCGGTAGGCCGAGAGCGTGTTGCGGGACAGCCCGCGCTCCACCGCACAGTGGTCGAGGTAGTCCTCGACCGCGCGGACCAGGGGTGAGGCGGTCAGGCGAGTAGCTCCTCGGTCGGGACGCTGGGCAGGCCGAAGGCGTCCGCGACGGCCGCGTAGGAGAGCGCGCCGTCGTGGGCGTTGAGGCCGAGCGCGAGCGCCGGGTCCCGTCGCAGTGCCCCGCGCCAGCCGTGGTCGGCGATCTCGACGGCGTAGGGCAGCGTGACGTTGGTCAGGGCGTACGTCGACGTGTGCGGCACGGCTCCCGGCATGTTGGCCACGCAGTAGAAGACCGAGTCGCACACCCGGTAGGTGGGCTCCGCGTGCGTCGTGGGGCGGGAGTCCTCGAAGCACCCGCCCTGGTCGATCGAGATGTCGACCAGCACGCTTCCCGGCTTCATGCGCGAGACGAGGTCGTGGCCCACGAGCTTGGGGGCCTTGGCGCCGTGGACGAGCACGGCACCGATCACCAGGTCGGCGTCAAGAACGGCCCGCTCGATCTCGTAGGCGTTCGAGGCGATGGTGCGCAGGTGGCCCTGGTAGATCGCGTCCACCTGGCGCAGGCGCGCCAGGTTGCGATCCAGGAGGAGGACCTCCGCGTGCATTCCCAGGGCCACGGCCGCGGCGTTGATGCCGGAGACCCCCGCACCGATCACCACGACCTTCGCGGGGTGGACACCGGGAACGCCGCCCATGAGGACCCCGCGCCCCCCCTGCGCGCGCTGGAGGGAATAGGCGCCCACCTGCGGCGCCATCCGGCCTGCGACCTCCGACATCGGGGCCAGCAGCGGGAGGCTCCCGTCGGGCATCTCGACCGTCTCGTAGGCGATGGCGGTGGCACCCGACGCGAGGATCGCGTCGGTGCACTCGCGCGAAGCGGCGAGGTGCAGGTAGGTGAAGAGGATCTGGCCGGGTCTCATCCGGTGGTACTCCTCGGGCACCGGCTCCTTGACCTTGAGGATGAGATCGGCCTCGCCCCACACGGCGTCCGCGTCGGGCAGGATCCTCGCGCCGGCGGCGACGTACTCCTCGTCCGTGATCGACGATCCCGTCCCGGCGCCCCGCTGGAGGAGCACCTCGTGGCCGTGACGGCGTAGCTCGTGTGCCCCGCCCGGGGTGATCGCGACGCGGTACTCGTGGACCTTGATCTCCGTCGGAATCCCGACCTTCATGCTCGCCTCCGTCGCCTCATGTCCGCTCCTCCTCGTGGGCGGGCGCGCCGAGCTGGCCCGCGGGGCGACCTGCCACGACCCTAGTGCTCGGGCAGCGACCACATGGGATCGCTCGCCGGGCGGAGGGTCGCCCATCCCCGGTCGCGCGCCGCCGCGGCCGCCAGGATCCCGGTCACGGTCGTCGGGTTGTGCAGGTCGCCGGCCAGGACGCGCGACACCGCCTCGTCGAGGGACAGCCAGGCCCGCGGCAGGTGCTGCTCCTCGGCCTCGCCCGTGGCCGTGCGGCCTCCGGGGACCTGCTCCAGCCCGCGTGCCAGGTAGCAGCGGAACGCCTCGTTCGATCCGCCCGGGGAGTTGAAGAAGTCGAGGAGCACGGCCCAGTCGCGGGCTCGGTATCCCGTCTCCTCCTCCAGTTCGCGCTGGGCCGTCGCCCACGGCGGCTCGCCGTCCTTGTCGCGCAGTCCCGCGGGGAGCTCGAGGAGGAAGCCCCCGACGGGCTGGCGGTACTGGCGGATGAGCAGGACCCGATCGTCGTCGTCGAGCGCCACGATGCCCACCGCCCCGGGATGGTCCACGAGGTCACGCTCGACGACCGGCCCGTGCGGCAGTCGAGCGCGGTCGGTGCGCACGGCCCACACGGCTCCGGAGTAGCGGGGGATGGACTCCAGCAGGTCGGCGGGGTCGGCGACGTCCCGGATGGGCCCCCGCCACGTCTCGTCAGCGAGGCTCCCGGGCTCGCCGGTCACGGTGCCGCGGTCTCGGCGACCCTGTGCGCCCGGTGCTCCAGCGCGGCGCGGGCGAGCCCGGCGAACAGCGGATGGGCCCGCGTCGGGCGGGAGCGGAACTCCGGATGGGCCTGCGTCGCCACGTAGTAGGGATGGACGTCGCGGGGGAGCTCGACGAACTCCACCAGCCTGCCATCCGGCGACGTGCCGGAGACGACGAGACCGGCCTCCTCCAACTGCGTCCGGTAGGCGTTGTTGACCTCATAGCGGTGCCGATGGCGCTCGTCCACGTAGGGGACGCCGTACGTCTCGGCCACGACCGATCCATCCGCGAGCTTCGCGGGGTACAGCCCCAGCCTCATGCTGCCGCCCATGTCCCGCTCCCCGGACACGACATCGCGCTGGTCGGCCATCGTCGAGACGACCGGGTGCGGGGTCGACTCGTCGAACTCCAGGGAGTTGGCGCTCTCGAGCCCGGCAACGTTGCGTGCGTACTCGATGACCATGCACTGCAAGCCCAGGCACAGTCCCAGGGTGGGGATGCCGTGCTCGCGGGCGTGACGCAGGGCGCCCAGCTTGCCCTCGATCCCGCGAACCCCGAAGCCGCCGGGCACGCAGATGGCATCCACGCCATCCAGGTGCTCTGCCGCCCCCTCGGGCGTGGCGCAGTCGTCGGACGTGACCCAGCGGATGCGCACGCGGCAGTCCTGGTCGAATCCGCCCGCGCGCAGCGCCTCGGCGACCGACAGGTAGGCGTCCGGAAGGTCCACGTACTTGCCGACGAGAGCGACCTCGACCTCGTGCTGGGGATGATGCACCCTGCGCAGCAGGTCGCCCCATGACGTCCAGTCGACGTCGCGGAACGGCAGGCCGAGACGCCGGACGACGTAGGCGTCGAGGCCCTCGGAGTGCAGCACCTTCGGGATGTCGTAGATGCTCGGTGCGTCGACCGCGGCGACCACCGCCTCCTCGTCGACATCGCACATGAGGGAGACCTTGCGCTTGATGCCGGCGGGGACAGCCCGGTCGGCCCGCAGGACGAGCGCATCAGGCTGGATGCCGATGTTGCGCAACTGCGCCACGGAGTGCTGCGTGGGCTTGGTCTTGAGCTCCCCCGACGGCCCGATGTAGGGCAGCAGGGAGACGTGCAGGAAGAACACGTTGTCACGGCCGATCTCGTGCCTGATCTGGCGCACCGCCTCGAGGAAGGGCAGGGACTCGATGTCGCCCACCGTGCCGCCCACCTCGGTGATGACGACGTCGATCTCGGGCGAGGCCATGCGGCGGATGCGCGACTTGATCTCGTTCGTGATGTGCGGGATCACCTGCACGGTGTCGCCGAGGTACTCCCCCCGCCGCTCCTTCGCGATGACCGTCGAGTAGACCTGCCCCGTCGTCACGTTGGCGGACCCGTGAAGGTCGGTGTCGAGGAACCGCTCGTAGTGCCCGATGTCGAGGTCGGTCTCGGCCCCGTCGTCGGTGACGAAGACCTCCCCGTGCTGGAAGGGGTTCATCGTGCCCGGGTCGACGTTGAGGTAGGGATCGAGCTTCTGCATCGTCACCCGCAGCCCACGGGCCTTGAGGAGGTTGCCCAGGCTGGAGGCGGTGAGCCCCTTGCCGAGCGAGGAGGCGACGCCCCCGGTGACGAAAAGGTGCCGGGTTGCCTGCCGCTGCTCCACGGGTTGCCAGGCTATCAGCAGCTTCGCCGCAGGCCCCCGCAGCGACCCGCGGTCAT
>JBJTJS010000384.1:0-6608 GCA_046096085.1 bacterium | reverse complement strand
GTTCTCGGCGTCACCCCCGGCGGGGTGGACGGCGAACTCCATCACCTCGACCGACAGCAGCGCCAACCTCGTGATGACGCGCGACGACGGGCTGCGACTGGTCTACGCGGCGGCCGTCGACCCGGGCCCGGGGGAGCCCGTGGCGGAGATCCGGCTGGAGAGCCCCGCGCCGTCCATGCCGGCCCCGGCCTGGCTCGCCGCGCTGCCCGCGCCCGAGGGTGGCACGGTCACCGAGGTGGGCGAGGGAGTCGGGGCCGTCGAGATCGCCTACGCCCCGGCGCAGCGGGGGCATGTCACCGCGCGGTGGGCCTACCCCGAAGGGCAGTCCGACGCCATCGCGGCGTTCCTCGGCCCGGCGCTGACCGCGGCGGGCTTCGACTTCGACGTCGACGCGCTCGCGAGCGGGTCGTCGTACATCGACGTGTCCCTGGGCGAGTGGTTCGGCCAGGTCGTCTTCGGCGAGGCATCGATTGGGGACGACGCCTACACCGAATTGCTCTGGACCCTCACCCGCGGGTGATCCGGCTGCTAGCGTCGGCGCACCGGGGGAGGAAGGACGCCCGCCATGACCCGCCGTCTCAGGATCGTTCCCGCGCTCACCGTCCTCGCCGTCGCTGCCGCGACGCTGGTCGGCATCCCGCAGGTCGCCCAGGGCGGCGACCGCGACCCCTGCACGCTCGAGGCCCCGTGCTTCGTGCGCACGCCGGCGGGCCGGATGGCCTACATCGAGGCACTGCCCTCGCGTCGCCACACGGCGACGGTGATCCTGCTGCACGGCTTCACCGACTCCAAGCGGTCGTGGTCGCTGGCGATAGAGGCGCTCCAGGAGCAGAACCCGCACCTGCGGATCATCGCGATCGACCAGCGCGGCCACGGGCAGTCCTTCCGGCCGCGGACGCAGGAGTGCCGCGACGAGCCGTCACTGTGCCTCACTCCCCGGCTCATGGCCGATGACCTGGCGGGCTTCATGGACGCCATGGGCATCGAGTCGGCCTACGTCGCCGGCCACTCGATGGGCTCCGTGGTCGCACAGTTCTTCGCCAAGCGGCATCCCGAGCGCACGGAGGGAGCTGTCCTCGTCGCCACCGCGGCCAATCTCCGCGACAACTACGTCCTCACCGACTGGCTGCTCGACGGCGTGATCCTCGGCCAGTGGAAGCCGGCCATCGAGGCGCAGGGCTACGCGTGGCCCGGCGACACCTACCGCGTGGACGCGCTCGACGCCGACCCGAACGCCGTCGAGTGGATGAAGGTCAACTGGGACGTCGACCCCATCGCGCCGACCTGGTTCACCGACACCATCGCCGAGGAGACCGCCCGGGTGCGCCTGCAGACCTGGCTCGGCGTCGCCGAGGACCTATCCGCCCTGGACAACGTGAAGAAGCTGTCCCGGACGACCCCGAACATGCTCGTGCTCTGGGGCATCCAGGACACCTTCTTCTCCATGGCCGACCAGGAGACGGTCATCGGGGCGCTCGAGACGGCCACGACGCGCGGGGGATCCTTCTGCTGGAAGCAGTACGGCGTGATCCCGCTGCCGGCTTCGGGCTATCAGACCGACGACCTCGGCCACAACCTCCAGTGGGAGGCCCCGGCCCAGGTCGCGCGTGACATCGACGCGTTCATCCGCACCGGGCTGCCGACCGACGACCTCTTCCACACCGACGCACCCGAGGACATCCAGCGGATCGTCACCGTGCCCGGCGCCGCAAACGTGCTGTGCGGATGACCGGGTGACCGCATGACGGGAGGGGGCCCATGAGCCCGCTGCGCCGCGCCGTCGGGCTCGTGCTCATCATGATCGGCGCGGTGTGGTTCATGCTCGGCTCGGGCATGCTCGGGGGCAGTTTCATGACCGGCCAGACGATCTGGGCCATCGTCGGTGCGATGGTCGCCATCGTCGGACTGTGGGTCGTGACCCGACGGCCCTCCGCGCCCCCGGCTCCGTCGGCCGACGACGCCGACGCCGCCCTCGAGGAGCCCGACCAACCCGATGTTCCCGAGGACCGCGACGGCCCCGCGGACAAGGCTGCCCGCGAATAGTCCCGGGCGAGCCCGCGGCGGGTGTATCCTCCCCTCATGAGCGACAGCAGTTCGCGCGACGCCGCCATCCACCGACTCAACCGGCGACGGGGGTTCATCTCCGACGTCATCGGGGCCGTCCTCATCTCGCTGCTCATGGTCGTCATCTGGGCGCTCACCGGGCAGGGCGGCTTCTGGCCCGCCTGGGTCATGCTCGGCTTCCTCGTCGGCCTGGTAGGCATGGCCATCAACATGGCCGTGAACAAGCCGCTGACCGACGAGCAGATCACCCGGGAGATGCAGAAGGGCTCGTAGTCGCAGGGCGCGTGACTGCCCCGACCCGGGGACCTGCTGCTGGCACACTAGCCGCGTGAACGACGGCACTGCGGCGACGGCCGAGCCGACGACGCCCCGCGGCATCTCGTGGGCGTACCGCGTCACCTCGGGCGTCGCGATCATCGGCATCACCGCGGGCACCTTCGCATCCACGGTGATCACCAATGACTACGGCGGCGTGCAGCTGGGAGCCTTCGTCACCGCGGTGTGGATCGTGCTGCTCGTCGCGGGCCGCCTGCTCGTCGCCCCGTTCCTGCCGCTCGTCATCCGCACCTTCGGGGCACGGCGCACCTTCCTCACCGTGAAGATCGCCGCGGCCGTCGCCTGGATCGCGCTCGGGGTCCTCCTGGCGGGCGGTGTCGTCGGTCCCCTCAGCCTCTACGCCACCGCCCCCATCTTCGGCGCTCTCAGTGTCTTCGCATCCACTCTCACCACCCTCTACTCCGGCGCCTACATCAGCGGTCACGAGATGTCCGGAGCGCTCACCCGCATGGCGGTCGTCCGGGGCAGCGCCGTCGCCGTGGGCGCCCTCGTGGGGGCGATCGTCATCGTCACCCTCGGGCCGGCCTGGGGCCTCGCGGCGCGGGGGCTGCTGGAGATCCCCCTCGTCATCGTGCTGCTCGCCTACCGTCCTGCGGAGGATCCGCCCGCCCCGGAGGCCAAGCGACCGGTCTCCGCCGAGATGCGCAAGGACCTGTCGACCAACCCCGTGCTGCGCCGCCTGGTGATCCTGGGGGTGGGCCTCACGATCTTCGCCGGACCGTTCTCCGAGCTCCTCGTTCCCATCACGGCGGCCCTGCGCCAGTCCGATGTCGTGACCGGAGCCGCCCTGCTCATTGCGTCTATCGCCCTCGGGCAGGTGTTCTCGGTGCAGCCTGTGGCGGCCCTGCAGGCGCGCTTCACCGCGATGCAGGGCTCGGGCCTCATGGGCGGTCTCAGGGGCGCATGCCTCGTGCTCTACGGCATCGCCGCATTCCTCTTCAGCGGCGGGTTCGAGTTGGCGGTGTGGGCCGTCATCGGGCTCGCCTTCGGGATGTCCCGCGCGGCGTCGGGCGCCCTCATGGTGGGTGCGGCGGTGAAGACGGTGCCCAAGGAGAACAGCTCGCGGGCCATCGTCGCGTTCTCGTTCGCCTGCACGCTCTCCAGCCCAATCGGCCTGCTGCTGTGGGGCTCCCTGGTGAGCTTCGTCTCAGTGGAGGCGGCCATCATCATCGGCGCACTCGGCGCCCTCGCCGTGTCGGCGTACGTCTTCCGCCGCGGCGACCTGCGGCCGGCCACCGCGTAGGCATCCGGGGTCCCGGGGATCACGAGGGTGCAGCTCATGGCCGCGCGACTGTGGTTCGTCCGGGGGGTGCTCCGCGAGGTCCTCACCGACGCCCCGCCGCCGCCGGCCACCTGGCCGTCCGTCGCACGGCGTGTCATCGTCGTCCTGGCCTTCTTCGCGGTGGGTGTCGCCGTCGGCGACCTGTCGACGCTGGTCCTCGCCTGCTTCGGCGCGGTGCAGATAGGGCTGATGGAGGCCGCGCTCCCCTTCCGGCAACTGGTGCGGCTCCTCGTGCCCCTCGTCCTGGCCTGCACGGCCGCGGTGGGCGTGGCGATGCTCATCGGCGGCACGTGGGTGACGATCCCGGCTCTCGCCGCGCTGTCCTATGTCTTCGGGTGCACCGCCTTCCAGAGCGCCCGGGCGATGTCCATCGGCATCAGCGCCCTCGCGCTCGCGGTCATCTTCTCCGGCCTTGGCCGCCCCCCGGACCAGATCCCCCCGGCCCTCGCCTGGGTCGTCCTCGGGATGGTGACGCAGGCGGCGTTCATGCTCCTGCTCTGGTCGCCCGAGCGTCGGTGGTTCGTCCGCCGGGCCATCGCGAACAAGCTGCGCTCGGACATCCGACTGCTGCGGGAGGGCTCGGTGAGCCCCGAGAGCCTCGTGCGGGTGCACAGCCAGGGCGACGTGGTGGCCGAGACCTTGCGCGACGCCGGATTCACGCCGGACCTGGATCGCCGCTTCCGCGAGGCGGCCTCGGCGTCGATCATCGTGACGCGCGCCATCATCGCGTGGATGGTCTTCGATCGCCCCGGCGACGAGGACCGCATGCATGCCGGACTCCGCCTGGGGGAGCAGGCCCGCCGCCTCGACGGCCTCCTGGTGTCGCGCCTGGCGGCCCGACGGTCTCGTGGTCTGGCCGACGGGGCGCAGCCGGTGAGCCCGGGTCCCGGAGCCGCCGAACTCGAACTGTCGATGACCGCGGTCACGGAGTCCGGGGACGCCCTCACGGGAGGCCGCCCCGCGGACGTGCCGATCGTGGGCGCCGCGAGACCCGACCGCGCGCCGGAGTCCAAGGCCGCGCCCAGCGCATGGAGTGCCCTGCGTCCGGGCGGCCCAATGTCGCGCAACGGCGTTCGCATGGCCATCGGCGTGGGAGTAGCGCAGGCCATCTCGCTCCTCGCCCCGCAGGCGCACTCCTTCTGGCTGCCGCTCACGGTGGTGTTCCTGCTCCGGCCGGGCTGGGGGCTGACGGTGAGCCGGAGCGTCAGCCGCATCACCGGCAACATCGCCGCGGTCTTCCTGCTCTCGGTCGTCCTCACCTGGTCCGGCGGGCCGGTGTGGGTGACGCTCACGGCCCTGCTCGTCCTGGCCTCGGTGACCTACCGGTGGTTCTTCGGCAACTACGCCATCGCCAGCTTCGGGCTCGCCGGCACGATCCTCGTCCTGGACTACGCGAACGACCCGGACCCGAGCCTCTTCGTCTCGCGGTTCCTCGCCACCATCCTCGGCTCGGTCCTCGCGATCCTCATGATGTTCGCGATCCCGGCGTGGTCCAGCACGATCGCGCCCCGGCAGGTGCGCCAGCTCGTCGAGGCCCTCGCCCGATGGCGCGCCGACATGTCCCGCGCAGCGCGGGTGAACGGCACGGACGACGACGTGACGCTGGAGGACGATCTCCTCGAGGCGAGACGGTGCCTGCTCGCGCTGCAGCCCACGGTCACCGGCGTCCTCCTCGAGCCGGGCGACCGGGGCCAGCCGGTGCCCCTCGCTCTGCTGTTCTCCTCGGCGTCCCGTGAGGTCGCCGCGCGCATGGCCATCACGTACGGCGTCCTCTGCCGCGGACGAGGACATTCCGTCGACGACTGGCAGCGCATGGAGGCCGTGGCCCGCGTGCAGGATGTGACCCGGGAATTCGACCAGGCCGTGGCGGGCTACCGGCAGGCAGTGGGGGATGCGTCCCTCTCGCATCGGCCGCGGTCGCCGGGCTCCGCGCGGTAGACACCGCGGCGGGCGCCGGAGACGATGGGCCGTGCTCGCATTGACGCCCGCGGTCGTACCCGCGCTGGCCTCGGCCTTGCTCCCGGGCCTGCTTGCCGGCTCGCTCGCCGCGCCGCCCGCTGCCACGCCCGACCCGCGCGGCCAGGACGACACCCTTGCCGTCGGCTGGCTGCACCTGCGTCCGTGCGACGTGCTGCCCGGTGCCTGGTGCGGCCACCTGGACCGGCCCTGGCGCGCGGGTGCCCCCGGCAGCGTGCGCGTCGGCTTCGCCTACCTTCCCGCGTCGTCGGGTGAGTCCGCGGGAACGCTGGTGCCCCACGAGGGCGGGCCCGGGTACAGCACGACCGGATCGGGGGAGTGGTTCGCGCAGATGTACGGCGACCTCCTCGCCGACCACGACCTGCTTCTCGTCGACCAGCGCGGCACCGGCCGCACAGCGGCGATCGCCTGCCCGGAGCTCGACGACGGATCGATGTCGTACGTCCGGGCAGTCGGTCGTTGCGCGCGCAGCCTCGGCGATCGGGCCTGGGACTACGGTACCGCCGCATCCGCGGACGATCTCGCCGGCGTGCTCGATGCGCTCGGCATCGACCGCGTCGACATGTACGGCGACTCCTACGGCACCTTCTTCGCCCAGGTCTTTGCCGGCCGTCACCCGACGCGGCTGCGCACCCTCGTCTTGGACGGCGCCTACCCGACCTACGGGGAGAGCGCGTGGTACCCCACGCAGGCACCCGCGCTCCGCTTGTCGCTCCGTGCCGTGTGCGCGCGCAGCGTGATGTGCGCCGACGGTGAACCGGGCGATCCGGTGGCCGAGCTGCGCGCGCTGCTCGACCGGCTGCGCACGCGGCCCGTCGACGTGCGCGCGCCGGGCGCCGACGGCCGGCTGCATCGCGTCACCCTGGACCCGGCGGCGGTCGCAGCCGTCGCCTACAACGCGACCTACCTGCCGGCGACGTACCGGGAGTTCACCGGGGCCGTGCGCGCG
>JBJTJS010000383.1:0-13936 GCA_046096085.1 bacterium | reverse complement strand
GGTCTGCCCCGACGGGAGGCTCACGCCCATGCTCACCGACATCATCGACGATCCGGCGATTGCGCTGTCCTTCACGGGCTTGCGCACCCAGGAGCCCGACGCGGTGGCGGATGCCGTGGCACGCACGCTGCGCCGGCCGCGCAGGATCGTCAGCGTCCCGCGCTGGCGGGGGGCCCAGGTCCGGGCGCTGGGCGCGCTGCCGGACCTCGTACTGCCGGTGGCCCCCCTCTTCACTCGCCTCGGCCGAGCTCAGCAGGATCGCCTGCGCCGTTCCCGCTGAGCCCACGCGCCCTGTCGAGTGGCGCGCCGACATGGCCTACGGTGACGGTGTGGGCACCCGGGTGGAGGTCGTGGCGACAGAGTCCCCGTGGATCGTCTCCCGGTCCGTCGTCGTGGCTGCCCCGGCGAATCGTGTCTTCGATATCCTCACCGACCCGCGGCAGCACGCCCGCTTCGACGGCTCGGGCAGCGTCCGCGGCAGCGTGTCCGGACCCGAACGGCTCTCCCTGGGGTCGAGCTTCCGCATGGACATGCGCATCGGCGTGCCGTATCGGGTCTCGAGCACCGTCGTGGAGTTCGACGAGGGTCGTCGCATCGCGTGGGCGCACCTGGGCGGGCACCGCTGGCGCTACGAACTGGAGCCCCTCGAGGAGGGTCGCACCCGCGTCACGGAGACCTTCGATGGGACGTACGCTCGATCCGCTCGGGCGCTGCGCCTCATCGATGCCTACCGGCGCAACGCGCGCGGAATCGAGGAGACGCTGCCCAGGCTCAAGGCCTATGCGGAAGGGGAGACATGACCACCACTGCCACCTACTCGGTCACCGGGATGACCTGCGACCACTGCGTGCGCGCGGTGACCACGGAGTTGGTCCAGCTGCCCGGCGTGCGCTCGGTCGATGTCGACCTGGCCGGCGGCGCCGTGACCGTCACCAGCGACGACCCGCTGGACGTGGAGTCCGTGCGGGAGGCCATCGACGAGGCGGGCTACGCCCTGGGCTGACCGAGGATCAGCCGAATCGCCCGGAGATGTAGTCCTCGGTCCGGGGATCGTTGGGCGCGGTGAAGATGCTCCGGGTCGGGCCGTACTCCACGAGGCGGCCGTGCCGCACCCCCTTGGCATCGACGTCGGCCGTGAAGAACGCGGTGCGATCCGATACGCGCGCAGCCTGCTGCATGTTGTGCGTGACGATGACGATCGTGTAGTCCGCGGCGAGCTCCTTCATGAGGTCCTCGATCTTCGCCGTGGCGATGGGGTCGAGGGACGCGCAGGGCTCGTCCATGAGGATGACCTCGGGCTTGACCGCGATGCAGCGGGCGATGACGAGCCGCTGCTGCTGGCCGCCGGAAAGCGCATAGGCGCTCTTCTTGAGGTCGTCCTTGACCTCGTCCCACAGTGCCGCTCGCGTGAGGCACTCCTCGACGAGGTCATCCATGTTGACCTTCATGCCGTTGACCTTGGGCCCGTAGGCGACGTTCTCGTAGATGGACTTGGGGAAGACGTTGGGCTTCTGGAAGACCATGCCGATCCGCCGACGCACCTCGATCGGGTCGACCTCGGGGGCGTAGATGTCGAAGCCGTGATACGCGAGCAGTCCCTCGACCCGGGCTCCGGGGATGAGATCGTTCATCCGGTTGAAGGAGCGCAGCAGCGTCGACTTGCCGCAGCCGGAAGGTCCGATGAACGCGGTGATCTCGTTCTTGCCGATCTGCATCGTGACGTCGCGAACCGCCTCGAAGTCGCCGTAGAAGATGTGCACGTCGTCGAGGTTGAAGACGACTTCCCCGACGGTGTCGGGGACGTTCGCACGGTCCTCGCCCAGGACGGCCGAGACGTCCATGCGGCCCGTGTTGGACAGGTCGCTGGTGGCCTGGGGGGCGTTCGGATCGTGGAGTTCGCTCATGGTGCTGCTCATCATGTCACCACCGCTTCTGGGTCCGGTTGCGGATCAGGATGGCGACGGCGTTCATCGCCAGGAGGATCACGAGCAGGAGGACGATGGTGGCAGCGGCGAGGACCTGGAACTCCTCCCGGGACTCCTTGGTCCAGTTGTAGATCTGGATCGGCAGCGTGGTGTACGCCGAGAAGGGCCCGGTGGGATTGAAGGAGAGGAAGGTGACCGCCCCCAGGAGCAGGAGCGGCGCGGCCTCTCCGATGGCCCGGGACAGCGCCAGGATCGTCCCGGTCGCCATCCCGGGGACCGCCGCGGGCATCGTCTGGCGCCAGGTGGTCTGCCAAAGGGTGGCCCCCAGGGCCAGGGAGCCGTGGCGGATGTTCTGCGGGACGGCGCGAAGCGCCTCGCGGGTGGAGACGATCACCACGGGGAGCACCAGCAGCGCCAGGGTGAGCCCGGCGGTGATGACCGTCTGGCCGAGCGCGAGGGCCCGGGCGAAGATTGCGAGCCCGAGGATGCCGTAGACGATCGACGGCACGGCCGCGAGGTTCTGGATGTTGATCTCCACGAAGCGCGCGAAGCGACTGGTGGGCTTGGCGTACTCCTCGAGGTAGACAGCGGACAGGAAGCCGATCGGCAGCGAGAAGAGCGCGGTGAAGGCGATGACCCACAGGGTGCCGGTGATCGCGGACTCCGCGCCGGCCTGCTCGGGACGCCGGATGGAGGGCATGTTGGTCCACAGCCGGGAGTCCAGGCGCGGCCAGCCCTTGATGATGACGTACGCCAGGAGGACCGCGAGGAACGCGATGCCGATGAACAGGCACAGGAAGAGGATCCAGCGGAACGTCCTGTCGACGAGGGGCTGGCCGTGCCCGCGCAGGTCGAGGTCCTCCGGCGCGTCAGCGGCGTCGAAGGGCCTCGCGAGGGTGGCGCTCACTGGTAGGCCTGCCGGTACCTGCGCACCATGCGAATGCTGATCATGTTCATCACGAAGGTGATGACGAAGAGCAGCAGCCCCACCGCGAAGATCGACTTGTACTCGATGCTCCCCGTGGGCACGTCGCCGGAGCCGGCGGCCGCGATATAGGAGGTCATCGTCTGCATCCCCTGGAGGGGGTTGAGCGTCATGTTGGGCTGAAGCCCTGCGGCGATGGTGACGATCATGGTCTCGCCGATGGCGCGGGAGATTCCCAGGACGAAGGCGGCCACGATGCCCGAGAGGGCGGCAGGCACGACCACGCGCAGCGCCGTCTGCCGCTTGGTGGCGCCGAGCGCGTAGGCGCCGTCGCGCAGCCCGGAGGGCACGGCGGCCATCGCGTCCTCGGACAGCGACGCGATCGTGGGGATGATCATGATGCCCATGACCAGGCCGGCGGAGAGTGCGTTGAACACCTGGATGGAGGGGAAGATCGGCTTGAGGACGTACGCGGTGATGAACTCCAGCGCGAAGAAGCCGAAGACCACCGTGGGAATGCCGGCGAGAACCTCAAGCGTGGGCTTGAGGATCTTCCGGGCCCGCGGGCTGGCGTACTCCGACAGGTAGATCGCGCTGCCCAGGCCGAGCGGGATGGCCACGAGGACGGCGATCACGGTGATGACGAGGGTTCCGGTGATGAGAGGCAGCACCCCGTACTGCGGGTTGGCGAAGAGGGGGGTCCACGTCGTGGTGAAGAGGAATTCAATGACGGAGATCTCGGCGAAGAACTCCAGGGACGGGATGAGTACCGAGATGACGATGCCGAACGTGGTGAAGAGCGACACGGCGGCGGCGAGGATGAGGATTCCCCGGATCACCGCCTCGCCGTAGCGCGGCTTCGTCTGCCGCAGGGGGCCTCAACCCCCTGCGGCAGACGAAGCCAGCGCGTTGCTCATGGACGGAACCTAGCGGTTGCTCGAAGCGCTCTCTCAGGAGCCCGAGAGAGCCGCGTAGGCAGACGCCAGCTTGGACTTCTGCTCCTCGTTGAGCGGGATGAAGAGCGCGCCCTCGGCGATGGAGGCGTCGTTCGCGACGTAGTAGTCGAAGAACGCCTTCACCTGCGGCTGCTTGAGGGCGGCCACCGAGGGGTAGATGAACAGCGGCCGGGACAGCGGCGTGTAGGTCCCGTCCTGGGCCGTCTCGGCGCTCGGCGCCACGCAGCCGGCCCCGGAATCGACCTGGACCGCCGTGAGCTTGTCGGCGTTCTCCTCGAAGTAGGTGTACCCGAAGTAGCCGAGCCCACCCTCGGAGCCCGAGACTCCCTGCACGATGACGTTGTCGTCCTCGCTAGGCGTGTAGTCGGTCCGGCTGGCTCCCTCTTCCCCGTTGATGACGTCGGTGAAGTAGTCGAAGGTGCCGGAGTCCGTCCCGGGGCCGAAGAGCTGCAGCGGCACATCCGGGAAGTCAGGCCGCACCTCGTTCCAGTTCTTCACCGTCGAGTCCGGGGCCCAGATCTTGCCCAGTTCCTCCACGGTGAGACAGGTGGCCCAGGTGTTCTCCTTGTTCACGACGACGGTCAGGGCATCGCTGGCGACCTGCAGTTCGCCGTAGGCAATCCCCGCCGCCTCGCAAGCCGCCTTCTCCTCGTCCTTGATCGGGCGCGACGCGTCGTTCGCATCGGTCTCCCCGCGGCAGAACTTCTCGAATCCGCCGCCGGTGCCCGACGAGGCCACGGTCACCTGGACGCCGGGGTTCGCGGCCATGAAGTCCTCGGCGGCGAGCGCGGTGAGCGGGTATACGGTCGACGAGCCGTCGATGCGCACGGCACCGCTCAGGCTCGAGTCGCCCGAAGCGCTGGAGCCGCTCGAGTCGCTGCTGGAGCCTCCTCCGCAGGCGACGAGCACGAGCGAGCCGGCGATGGCAGTTGCCGCGAGTGCGGCCAAGCGGGTGCGATTCACCCTGTCCTCCTGGAGCGTGGGGTGGGCCGTGAAGACGGCCCCTGACGCCTGGGACGCTAGGAGCCCGGCGTGTCCGAACCGGGTTCGCCAGGTTGCCGGGAGATGAACGTGAGGTGACGTTCGCTGGGACGACCCCTCGGAGGTGCCGGGGCTAGTCAGGGGCGCCCGGGCTAAGCGGCGTGACGCTCGACCGCGAGGACCGTGGGTTCCTCGCCGTCGCCGAAGGCGCGGTGGATGACGAGGAAGCCCCCCGGGGGAAGGCGGGGCTCGAGGTCGAGGGGGCCGGTGATCCGCAGGCCCGCGATCACCTCGACCAGGGCGGGAAGCACCGGCCGGTGGGAGCACACCACGAGCGGTCGGGGATCGCAGAGCAGTCGGAGCATCCGCTTGGCGGCGCGGCGAGGGTGCTCGGAGTAGCCGCGCTCGCTGAGCGCGGGCTCCTCGTGGACGTCGGAGCCGATGGCGCGGGCATACCGGCGGACGGTGTCGCGGCAGCGCACCGTGTCGGAGGAGTGCACCGACTCGATCCCGAAGGCTCCGAGGACGGGAACCAGCGCGCGGGCCTGCTCCTTGCCCTGAGTCGTGAGTGGCCGGCCAGCGTCGTCTGGGCCGTCGTAGTCCCCTCGCTTCAGCGCCGACGCATGCCGCAGCAGGATGAACGGGCTGGTTGCGGGCATCGCGGCGGCGAGGCGCACCAGCTCGGAGTCTCGTGGGTAGGTGAGGCGGCCGCGGGCCTCGTCAACGGCCATCCACGCGACGTCAGCGACCTCGTCGTTGGGTGCGAATGCTCTCTCGCTGCCGACGGTCGCCGCCCAGTAGTCGACGGTCTTAGGCTGCCCGAAGGCGAGGTACTCCTGCCGGGGTAGCGGGGCGCCGAGGACCGGTCGGATCCCAGTCTCCTCCTCGCATTCGCGCACGGCGGCGACGATGGTGTGCTCCCCGGGGTCGAGCTTGCCCTGGGGGAGGGACCAGTCCTGACGACGGGCGCGGTGAATGAGGGCGACCTCGGGCCCGGACGACGTGTCCGGCCTCAGGAGGACCACGCCGGCAGCCCGGACGGGGTCTCCGTCGGGCCGGCCCTGCCGTCCCGCTGGGCGACCCGAGCCCCCCTCGCCGCCGCTCACAGCAGGCCCGACCGCCGGGCGGCCCGCCGCACATCGGGCCACAGCGCAAGGAACGCCTCCCGGTCGCGGTGCTCCGACTGCTGCTCGAGTCCGTGCAGGAGCCCCAGGGCGAAGGCCGACCGGGCGTCGGCGGTAGGAGCGAGTTCCGCCAGCGTGGCCTGGGCGACATAGGCGTCTTGATGCTGGCCGAGCACGTCCGTGACGAGAGCAAGCTGCTCGGCCAGGGCGTGTGCCCCCTTGCCGAAGACCGGCGCCACGGCGTCGGCCGCGTATCGGGCACGCTTCGCAGCGATGCGGGTCTCGTGCCACTGCGTGCTTTCGGTGTCCAGTCGCAGGTCGCGCACGTCGTGACTGAGCCTCCGGTAGGCCTTGGCCACCAGCGGCGGCAGTGCATCGGAGCAGCGCTCCAGGGCGTGGTCGGTGAGGCGGGGATCCTGTGCCGCCGCGACGAGGTCCTCGAGGAGAATGCGATATCGGTCCGACGCGAGCAGGCCCTCGGCATCGCCGCGGGCGCGGCGCATGCGCTCCTCGAGTGCCGGGTCGATGACGCCTCGTGCCAGTCGGGCGTCCTCGTCGGAGAGACCACCGGCGTCGCGGTCGAGCCGCTCCTGGAGCACCTCCGTGTCGCGCGCGACGCCGAGCGATCCCGCGGCCCAGGCGAGTTCCTCCCGCAGGCGGTCCGCCCAGTCTCGGTCCACGAGGGGACGGAAGACCTGCAGCCCGCTGCGCAGCCGGCGGGCAGCGACGCGCATCTGGTGCACGGCGTCGGGGAGGTCCCGGCGCAGGCGGATGTCCTGGAGGAGGAGTCGGCGCACATGGGTGGCGAGGAACGCCCGCACGGCGTCTCCCGCCGGATCATCACGGGCCGGCCACCGGGGCTCGGGTACATCGGGCGGCTGCTGGGTGCGCGGCCCGAGGGCGGCGGCGGCCTTGCTCAGCGTGTGGGGGACGGCCCCGTGCTCCACCAGCGAGTCGACGACGTTGCCCAGCAACTCCATGTCGGGCTCGTGGTCTCCCTCCGTGACAGCCTCGACCTCGACCTCGCGGAACACACCGACCGTGCGGGAGTCGTCGAGGACCGTGACCGTGTCGTCGACGACCTCGGCCAGGACGTGGCCCTCGTCGTCGAGGAGGTGATGGGGTGCTCGCTCGGTCCTGAGCGTCGCGACGGAGTGCACGGGCGCTTCGCGGAGGAGGGCGCTCACCAGGTCGGTGAGTTCCGCGGGCGGGGTGTCGCGGTCGTCGAGCGGGGCCCTGATCTCGTCGCGATGGGTCCCGTCGGCGCCGTCGACCGGGAGCTTGAGGTGCCAGCCCTCGTCTCCGGAGCCCTCGCGACGACGCAGGGTGACGCCCCACCGGAAGAGGCGGAGGTCGTCGGTGTCGTAGTAGGTGTTGCGCATGGTGAAGGGAGCCAGGGTCTCGACCGAGGCCACTCCGGGGACGTGACCGGCGAGCGCCGGCAGCCGGAAGAGCGCATGGACGCGCAGCTTGCGCTCGACTTCGCGGTGGGTCTGGGTCACGACAGGCGACCGCGCTGCCGGTGGGCGCTGATGAGGACCTCCTGGAGGTCGAGGAGTGGGCGCCCCTGGGCATCGCGGTCTCGTCGGTCCCAGGCCCCGTCGGGCTGGAGGATCCAGGCCGACACCTCGGGGCTCAGGGCCAGGTCGAACAGCGCGGCGATCTCCGCGATCTCGTCGGCGTCCTTCAGGCTCACCAGTGCCTCGACGCGTCGGTCCAGATTGCGGTGCATGAGGTCAGCCGACCCGATCCACACCTCCACGTCGCCGCCGTTGATGAACTCGTAGGCGCGGGAGTGCTCGAGGAAGCGGCCCAGGATCGAGACCACCCGGATGTTCTCGCTGAGCCCGGGGACCCCGGGCCGCACCGCGCAGATGCCGCGCACCCAGATGGCGACGTTCACGCCGGCCTGCGAGGCCCGGTAGAGGGCGTCGATGATCTGCTCGTCGACGATCGAGTTGCACTTGAAGCGGATCCCGGCCTGCCGGCCGGCACGCTGGTGCTCGATCTCCCGCTCGATGCGTTCGATGAGCCCCGAGCGGATGGAGTGCGGGGCCACCAGGAGCCGGTGATAGTCGGTGTTCATGGAGTAGCCCGACAGGACGTTGAAGAGGTCGGAGACATCCTCGCCGACCTGCGGGTCGCAGGTGAAGAGCCCGAAGTCCTCGTAGAGTCGCGCGGTCTTGGGGTGGTAGTTGCCCGTCCCGATGTGGCAGTAGCGGCGCAGCTGCTCGCCGTCGTCGCGCACCACGAGGGAGAGCTTGGTGTGGGTCTTGAGCCCGACGAGGCCGTAGACGACGTGGACGCCGGCCTCCTCCAGCTTGCGGCCCCAGTCGATGTTGGCCTGCTCGTCGAAGCGCGCCTTGATCTCGACCAGCGCGAGCACCTGCTTGCCCTCGCGCGCCGCCTCGATGAGGGCCTTGACGATGGGGGAGTCGCCGCTGGTGCGGTAGAGGGTCTGCTTGATGGCGAGGACATGGGGATCGACCGCAGCCTGCTCGAGGAAGAGCTGCACGCTGGTGGAGAAGGAGTCATAGGGGTGGTGCACGAGCACGTCGTGCTCGCGGACCACGGCCATGATGTCCGGCGGCGACGCGGACTCGACCTCGGCGAGTTCGCGGCTGGTGCGGGGCACGAACGCCGGCTGCTTGAGGTCGTCGCGCTCCACGCCGTAGATGGACCACAGGCCGCTGAGGTCCAGGGGCCCCGGCAGGAGGAAGACCTCGGGCTCGCTCACCCCGAGCTCCTCGATGAGCAGGTCGAGGACGTGCGGGTCGATCGAGCTCTCGACCTCCAGGCGCACGGGCGGGCCGAACCTCCTCCGGCTGAGTTCCCGCTCGAGTGCCTTGAGGAGGTTCTCGGCGTCGTCCTCCTCGACCTCGAGGTCCTCGTTGCGGGTGATGCGGAACGTGTGGTGCTGCAGGACCTCCATGCCGGGGAACAGGTCATCGAGGTGCGCGGCGATGATGTCCTCGAGCGGGACGAATCGCTGCCGGTCCACCTGGACGAAGCGGGGAAGCAGCGGCGGGACCTTGACGCGCGCGAAGAGCTCGTTGCCGGTCGAGGGGTTGCGCACCACGACGGCGAGGTTCAGCGACAGCCCGCTGATGTAGGGGAAGGGATGCGACGGGTCGACGGCGAGCGGGGTGAGGATGGGGAATACCCGCTGGTCGAAGAAGGAGTCCATGTCGAGGCGCTCCTTCTCGGTGAGGTCGCCCCAGCCGAGGATCTCCACTCCCGATGCCGCCATCGCCGGACGCACCTCGTCGCGGAAGATGACCGCCTGCTGCAACTGCAGGAGGTGGCCCCGGTTCCAGATGTTCTCGAGCACCTCGCGGGGGGTGAGCCCGCTGGCCGCGCGCACGGCGATGCCCGTCGCGATACGGCGCTTCAGGCCAGCCACGCGCACCATGAAGAACTCGTCGAGGTTGCTGGCGAAGATGGCGATGAACTTGGCCCGTTCGAGGACCGGGAGGTCCGGGTCCTCGGCCAGTTGCAGCACGCGCTCGTTGAAGGCCAGCCACGACAACTCACGGTCGAGGAACCGGTCGGGGGGCAGCGGGCCGGCGCCTGCGGCAACCTCTTCCATGAGGACGGCGCCCTCGGCGATCTCCTCGGGGGGGAGGTCGGCCTGGGGACCCTGGCGGGCGTCGCGCCCGTCGTGGCCGGACGAGGGCGTGGAGGGGGCATCCGCGACGGCCATGGTCCGATGATCCCACAGCCGCGGGAGTGGCCGACGGGCCTTCGGCAACCCTCAGCCGGTCAGGGACCCCCGGGCGGTTCGGCGTCGGTGGGCGCCTGCCGGTACAGCACGTCGGTGTCCCAGCGGGTGAAGCCCAGGGCCGCGTACAGCCGGATCGCGCGGACGTTGTCCGCGTGGACGTAGAGCATGACCTGCGCCAGCCCGTCCGGGGACCCGCGCAGGTGGCGCAGCCCGGCGAGGACGAGGGCGCGGCCGAGGCCGGTGCCCTGCCAGGCGGGATCGACGCCCACGACGTAGACCTCGCCCATGGCCTGGTGAGGTCCGATCGCCGGGTGGGGGCGGTCAGCGTTGTGGTCAGCGTTGTGGTCGGCGTTGTGGTCGGCGTTGTGGTCGGCGCGGCGGTCGGCGTTGTGGTCAGGGGGGTGGTCGCCCGCGAGGTCTCCCCGGTGGCCCGGGGCGCCGTGCGCGTGGTCGTGGACCTTCGTCCAGTGGAAGCCCGCGAGGTCCCCGTCCTTCGTCTCGGCGAGGAGGAACCCGGCGGGGTCGAACCAGGGCTCGTCCATTCGGCGACGGAGGTCCTCCTCGGTCCACGAGCCCTGGTCGGGCAGGTGCGCGAAGGCGCGGGCGTTGAGCTCCAGCCAGGCGACGTCGTCGACGCCGGGCTGGAACGCCCGAAGGGTGATGCCGTCGGGCAGGCGGACCGGCGCGAGTGCGGCGTACAGGGATCGACGCATCTGCCAGAGCACGCGCGAGCGGGTGAAGCCGAGCGAGGCGGCCAGTCGCGCGGCGGGTGCGCTCTCCCCGTGGGCCCACAGCCGCAGGCGGCCGCTCTGACCGGGCACCTCGGCGCACTGCGCGATCAGCTCCTCGACGATCGAGCGGCCGACGTCCTGCCGCCGCGCCTCGGGGCGCACGGCGAGCTCGCCGCTGGGGCCCTCCACCAGGTCGGTGACGTCGAGGTGCGCGTAGCCCACGAGGTGACCGGCGCCATCCCGGGCGAGCACATGCCGGACGTCCGCGTCGCCGCCGTGGCGCAGGTGGAGCATGACGTGCTCGGCGAGGGGGGAGTTCCCGTCGTGACGGGCGACGTCATCGACGAGGTCGAGGACCTCGGCCACCTGCGCGGAGTCGAGGGCCCGGAGCACCTCGAGGGCGCATGTCATGCGCGTGAGCGGGAGGAGGCCTGGGTCTCGGCCCCGGACGGGGTGTCGTCGTGCGCGCTCAGGGTCGCGACCGTGGCCTCGTCGGGCCGGGCCGGCACGAAGCGGTAGCCCACGTTGCGCACGGTCCCGATGAGGGCGTCGTGCTCCGGCCCCAGCTTGGCGCGCAGGCGCCGCACGTGGACATCCACGGTGCGCGTGCCCCCGAAGTAGTCGTAGCCCCACACCTCCTGGAGGAGCTGGGCGCGGGAGAAGACGCGGCCGGGATGCTGGGCGAGGTAGCGCAAGAGCTCGAACTCCTTGAACGTGAGGTCGAGGACCCGGGAGCGGATCCTCACGGAGTAGCCGGCCTCGTCGATCGCGAGGTCGCCGCTGCGGATCTCGCCGGTCGGCGCCTCGTCGGGTCCGCTGCCTCCGCGCGAGGCGGCGAGGCGCAGGCGTGCCTCCACCTCTGCCGGACCGGACGTGTCGAGCAGGAACTCGTCGATCCCCCAGTCCCACTGCAGGGCGGGGAGGGCGCCCTCGGTGACGACGATGATGAGGGGGCTCTCGACCCCGGTCTGGCGGATGAGCCGCGTGAGTCCGCGCACGTGGGGTAGGTCGCGGCGGCCGTCGACGAGGACGGCGTCGGCGGGGGGCGCGTCGAGGAGCGCGGTGGCCTGCGCGGGCAGGACGCGCACCTGGTGGGGGAGCAGCGTGAGCGCCGGCAGGACCTCCGAGGAGGGTTCCACCGCCTGGGTGAGGAGAAGCAGGCGCACGCTGTGAGAATAGCCCTCCGTGGAAGGCCAGTCTCCCGAGGACGATGGGGGCCGCCGTCGGGTACCGCCTCCTCCCGGCAGCGAGCCCCTGGCGCTCACGGCCGCGGACGGGGTGGGGATCGCCGGCCTGCACCTGCCCGGCCCGTCCGAAGCGCAGGGCACCGCCTTCGTGGTGGTGCACGGCTTCTGCGGTTCGTTCTCCCACGGCCGGGTGGACCGTGTCCTGCGCGGCCTGGCGCACCACGGGGGCGTCGTCGCGATCGACCAGCGGGGCCACGGCCGCTCCGGCGGGCTCACCACGCTGGCCCACCGCGAGCCGCTGGACCTGGAGGCCGCTGCCGCGTGGGCGCGGGCACGGGGCTACGACCGCGTCGTGACCGTCGGCTTCTCCATGGGCTCGTCGGTCGTCCTCCGGCACGCGGCCCTCCTAGGGGGCGATGCCGGAGGGCGCCTCGCCGGCGTGGACGCGGTCGTGAGCGTGAGCGGCACGGCCTTCTGGTACTACCGGGGCACGCCGCCGATGAGGTGGCTGCATCGCGCGGTGGGCACGGTGACGGGCCGCGCCTACCTTCGCGCCCGTCTCGGCACCCGGGTCGATCCGCGGCCCTGGCCCGACCCGCCGCCCCTGAGCCCCACGGCGTCAGCCGCCCGCATCCGTGCGCAGGGGATCCCGCTTCTCATCGTGCACGGCGACCAGGACCCGTTCTTCCCGCTCGACCATCCCGTGGCGCTGCATCGTGCCGCCCCGGGCTCCGAGGCGTGGATAGAGCCGGGATTCGGCCACGCGGAAGGCGCCATCGACGCCGCGCTCGTCGACCGGATCGGCGCGTGGGGCGCGCCGCCCTAGTCCCGGTCCGCCTCCGCCCCGGCCCGCCTCAGTTCCACTCCGCCCGATGTTTCCGGCCGACCTTCGTACCGGCGCCCGCTGCGCCGGGGGTCCGCGAGCGCGCGCTCCACGTGAGTCACGGCTCGCGCGATCCTGGCCTGCATGCGTTCGCGGACTCGTTGAGGCATTGCTGTGCCGGTCGCATCCGCGATCTCGCGGGAGACGCGCTGCTCCACGGCTGCCCACCCGGGGAGCGGTGACGACGTGATGTCGGCCCATAGCAGGATCTCGCCGGGCAGTCCGGGGACTGGCTCGATCACGGCGAGAAGGTGCTCGACGCCGAACTGCTTGGCGCACAGGGCGGAGACCGGGAAGTGCGCGACCAGTCGCACGATGTCCTCGGGCCAGCCGAGGCTGGAGAGGAAGAGAGCGCCGTCCAGCGGGGCGAAGCCGAGGCGATCCAGATCGGGTGATGTGCCGAGGTCGGCCAGTTGGGCGGCGGCCACCAGTCGGCTCGGGGGCACGCCGGACTGGAGGTGTGCGGCAGTGCGCACGCGTTCGGCCATGCGGTCGGCGTGGTCGACGCGCTGGCCGTCGCGACGCAGGTAGAGGTGCGCGAGGTTGCGCGCCTGACGCTCCACCGAGTCCGTCACAGGGCTAGGTCAGCCGGCCCGGGTTACGTCCGGGTGTACGCGGGATGGACCTGGGGCGTCGCTGTCATGAGTCTTGTCCGCAACCATTGCGTGAACTCCTCGTGACCCCCGAGGCAGGTCGGTCCGGCGCCGCGTACCTTCGCGACATGACGCAGCCGACCGTGAACGCCGTCGGGCTCGGCGAGGCGCTGGACAACGCTCGCATGACCCCGCTGCACCGCAAGTTCTGGCTGCTGGCAGGACTCGGGATCATGCTGGACGGATTCGACTTCTTCATCATCGGGGTCGCCAATCCGCTGATCAAGGAGGACTTCGGCGCGACCGCCTGGCAGACCGGCCTGGTGTCGGCGGCTGCGATCGTGGGGGCGATCTTCGGGGCTGCCTTCCTCGGGCCGCTCGGCGACCGTCTCGGGCGACGCCGCATCTTCAAGTACGACCTCGTCATGTTCGTGGTCTTCTCGGTCGGGTGCATGGTCGCCTGGGACCTATGGTCCCTCATCGCGTTCCGCTTCCTGCTCGGAATCGCCATCGGCCTTGACTATCCGATCGCGGCGTCGTTCCTGGCCGAGATCCTGCCGAAGCGCAATCGCGGCCGATGGCTCGTGTCCGCCTTCTCGCTCCAGGCGGTCGGGATGCTCCTGGGGGCCATCGTGGGCGTGGGCGTCCTGCTCCTCCTGCCCGAGGTGTCGTCGTGGCGCTGGATGCTCGGGTTCGGCATCGTTCCGGCGCTCGCCATCATCTGGCTGCGCCGGACCGTCCCGGAGAGTCCGCGCTGGCTCGCTCAGAACGGCCAGGAGGCCGAGGCGGTGGCCGTGGTCGAGCAACTCGCAGGCGTGCCGGTCGTCGTCACCGAGACGGACCGGGTGCGCGAGGAGGAGTCCTCCGAGGGAATCCAGGCGCTATGGCAGCCGCGCCTGTTCAAGCG
>JBJTJS010000382.1:0-2738 GCA_046096085.1 bacterium | reverse complement strand
CCCTGTCTTCACGGACTGGCCCACCCGGGGCACCGACGCACTGATTACCGGCTGGGGGTCCACGGGATCCTGGGGGGAGCGCCCCACGCATTTGCGCAAGGCCACGGTCCAGGTCATCGCCTCGCCCACTAAACCTCGCTGCGAGGAGTACCCGCGCGGCAATTACGTGCCCGCGCTGATGCTCTGCGCGGGGATCCCTCGGACGGGCGGCATCGGCACCTGCCAGGGGGACAGCGGAGGCCCCCTCGCGGTGACGGTCAACGGCATCCCCTACCTCGCGGGTGTGACCAGCTTCGGCAGGGGCTGCGCAGAGCCGGGATACCCCGGCGTGTTCGCGCGCGTGACATCCTACACCTCGTGGATCGCCCGGACGCAGCGCACGCCTCCGGGCTCCCTGCGCGTGTCCACCACGACCCGGCTTCCCCGGGACGCGGACTTCTGCGTCAGGGTCTTCAACGCGGATACCCGTAGTGACGCACCGATCGGTGGTGCCTGTGCCGCGGCCGGCAGGAGAACGGTGACGATCCCCGACCTGATGCCGGGGAGGTACGAAATCGTCACCGATGACGGTCAGGAGGGAGCGGGCAGCGTCGTCCCCACCTGGTGGAGCCCCCGCGGCCCGCAGGCAGACCGGTCTCGCGCCGGGGCCGTGATCGTGCGCTCCGCCGAGCAGTCGGACGTGCAGGCGACCGTCGTCGTCGGGAACGCGATCGCCGTCGAGGTGAGCCCCGACGCCTACGACCGGGATCCGCGCAGCCGCACCTGCCTGTCGGCCTACGCCGTTGGCTTCGATAGTCAGGCCGCCACGACATGCTCCCCGATGAGGTTCTCTGCCGGGAGATTCGTGTACTTCCTCATCGGCCTTCCGGCGAGCAGGTACGACGTCCGCGCACGTGATCGCGGCGGGATCTACAGGACTCAGTGGTACCCGGGCGTGCCGCTCAAGGCGCAGGCGATCTCGGTCCCGGTGGCCACTCGCGAGGTCACCCACGTGGCTATGGACGTGTCCCGGTTCACCACGCGCCCCGGCCCGGTCGGCAATCTGCGCGCGACGGTGTCACCGGGCCCGGGCAGCGGGTCGCGCGCCAGGATCACCTGGGACTACCCCCTCAAGAGCGGCGGCCTCGAGGTCACCGAGTACAGCGTCGTCATCACGCGAGGCAGGACCCAAGTGGGCTCGACGAGGGTGATCGCCGACACCGAGCTGTCGATCCCGTACCTACTCCCCGGCACCTACGTCGCCACCGTGCGCGCGGTCAATCGGCTCGGCCCGGGCAGGGCAGCACGGGTGACGTTCCCAGTGTCGCGCCCCAGCGCTGTGTGATCTCAGCGCCAAGCGCTAGGTGATCTTGGCCCAGAACACGGTGTTGGACCTGACGTCGGTCCAGCGGACGTACGCCGTGACCCCGCGGTTCTTGCGAATCTTGCGGGTCCAGCGGTAGGTGCCATCGGCCTTGACGACGATGGTGGCTCGGCCCTTCTTGAACTTCTCCTGCCCGGTGTACTTGATGTACGGCGTCAGCCGCGTCCCCGGAGCGATACCGCCGGTGTCGCCCGTCGTGCGGATGCGGTCGTTGCGCCCGGCCGGCACCCGGGTGCCCTGCTTCAGGGTGATCCAGGGGCGCACCAGGATGCCCAGGCTGACGACGCGGCGATCGCCCGTCGGCCCGTATCCCACCGCCTGCAGGACGTGCGGTCCCGGCGCGATCTCCTCCGGCATCGTCTTGATGCCGGAGAAGCTGCCGTCGGATCCGACTGTCACGGTGCCGAGGTCAACGACGCGCGGAACTCGCCGTCCGGTCGGGGGCGTCTCGATGGGCGGGTCGAGGAAGAGCCCGACCGGGGAGTTGGGCATGAAGCCCGTGCCGGTGGTCTGCGCATCGCGCTCAGACTCCAGGACGAGGACTCCGTCCTTGTTCAGCGCCAGCGGAACACCGTCGGCCCCCAGACCCTGAAGGGTCATCGTCCAGCCCGCGTCGACGAAGATGACCCCGTTGTCGCCCGGCAGAGGCTCCGGCGCCACCGGCGTGACATTGCCGTCGATCTTCACCTCGCTCTCGCCAGGCTCCAGTGGCGGCACGGGCTCCGGCTCGGGCTCCTTGGCCTCCCTCCACTGCGCGAACAGCGTCACGTCAGCGGCGAAGGAATAGGTCGCCTCGTTCGCGTACGACGTCCCTGAGCCATCGGCCGCGGTGTTCCAGTCCACGAAGGCGTAGTCGGTGCGCTCGAAGGCGTTCTTCTCCAGCGCCGCGGGAGCCGCCGACGACTGCGACGCCATCGAGCCCGTGCCGCCGTTCGCGTCGAACGTCACCGTCTTCGCCGCCGCGTAGACCGCCCACAGCGTCGCGGGACCGTTGAGCGGGCCGATGGAGGCACCCGGGGAGTAGTTCACGGGCCCAAACTGGATGGTGGACCAGCCCGCGAACACCTCGGTGCCCCTCTTCAGGCCGGTGCCCTCCAGCACGGTGGCCGTCGAGCCGGGCAGGTACCACTTCGGGTCACTCGGGACCGTCCCCGCCGTGTTGCCGTTGCCCTGGTAGCCCACCGCGAAGGCGCACGTGACGTTCTCCACCGACACGCTCGGCGCGATCGAGTCGGCGGCGAGGGCACCATCGACCTTGTGGGCGGGTTCCTGGTCATGAAACAAACGTGCGTGCAGCACAAACACACTACACCCCTTGCTTGGTGTCTGCTCGTTGTGATACAGTAGTTGCGACCTTGTGTGTGTGTGTGTGTGT
>JBJTJS010000381.1:0-7192 GCA_046096085.1 bacterium | reverse complement strand
AGCAGTGCGAGCGGGAGCGCGAGCGGCTCTGCTTCGGGGGGAGGGTCGGGGGAGCCCCTCGGCGTCGGCTTCGCCGGGGGCCTCACCGGTGACGCGGCCGTCGGCGACGTCGCTGCCCTCGAGGGGATGACGTACTGCATCGACCAGGCCAATGCGGCCGGCGGCATCGACGGGCACCCCGTGGAGCTCATCGCCAAGGACATGAAGAGCGACACCGCCCTCGGCGGGACCGTGGCACAGGAGCTCATCGACTCCGGCGTCGACGTGCTCGTCGGGCCGGCGTTCCCGGGCATGGCCGTCGGCGTGGTCCAGGCCGCGGCGGCGGCTGGCATCCCCGTGCTCTCCGCGGTGGCCACCCAGCCGGAGTACACCGTCGTCGGCGGCGCGCCCGTCTACCTCGCGGCCTTCGGCGACAACGTCCAGGCTGCGGCTGCGGCGGAGTTCGCCCTCAAGGAGGGCGCGAAGACATCGTTCACCGTGTCCTCTCCCGATCTCACCTACACGTCGAACACCCCGAAGTGGTTCGCGCAGGTGTTCGAGGCCGGGGGCGGCAAGAACCTCGGTGACGTGACCTTCAACCTCGGGCAGACCGACTTCAGCGCCCAGGTGACCGAGATCGCGAATCTCCCGGAGGAGCCGGAGGTCATCTTCACGGCCATGTTCCCGCCGGACACCTCCAGCTTCATCCGCGCCCTGCGCGCGGCGGGCGTGAAGTCCCGCATCATCGGGGCCGACGGTTTCGACACCGTCGCGCTGCTCGATGCGGGCGCCGACGCCGTCGAGGGCACCCGCTTCACCACGCACGGCTGGAACCAGGAGGGCTCGGCGTTCGCGGAGTATGTCGCGGGCGTGGAGAAGGCCAACGGCGCTCCGCCGGAGGCCCCGGCGCTGTCGGCGCTCGGCTGCTCCACCGTCCAGGTCATCGAGGCGGCGGTCAAGGCCGCGGGCTCGGTCGATCCGGCCGCCATCGCCGCGGCGCTGCCGAACCTCGAGAACGTCGATACCGTCACGGGCACCATCTCCTACGCCGGCACCACCGGCGTGCCGGGCAAGACCGTGACCATCGGCGGCATCGAGGGCGGGGAGTTCGAGTTCAAGGAGGCCTTCGTTCCGTCGAACATCCCGCAGCCGTAGATGCTCCAGGTCGACTCCCTGGTCGTCCGCTACGGCGGCATCCAGGCGGTTCAGGGAATCTCGCTGGAGGTCCAGGAGGGCGAGCTCGTCGCCCTCCTGGGCCCCAACGGGGCCGGCAAGTCCTCGACGCTCAACGCGTGCGTCGGCATGGTCAAGCCCGCCTCGGGCCGCATCGTGTTCGAGGGGCGCGAGATCCAGGGCATGAAGCCGGAGGACGTCGTCCGCCTCGGGCTCGTTCTCACCCCGGAGGGCCGGCGCATCCTCACCGGGCTCACCGTGCGGGAGAACCTCCTGCTCGCCGGGGCGATCCGCAAGGACCGCCAGGCGATGCTCGCCGACCTCGCCCGCGTGCTCCAGCGCGTCCCCCTCCTGGGGGAGCGCGCCGGCCTCGCTGCCGGCACGCTCTCGGGCGGCGAGGCGCAGCAGCTCGCCATCGCCCGATCCCTCATGTGCGCGCCTCGGCTCCTCCTCCTCGATGAGCCGACGCTGGGCCTGGCCCCCAAGGTCGTGGACCAGGTGTTCGGCATCGTCGAGGAGCTTCGAGCGGAGGGCATCACCGTGCTCATGGTCGAGCAGAACGCCGTGCGGACCCTGGAGATCGCCGACCGCGCGTACGTCATGCGCACCGGCGTCATCGTGGGCCAGGGCACCGCCGAGGAACTCGGCGACGCCGAGGGCCTCATCTCCTCCTACCTGGGAGCCGGGTCATGACCGAGCTCATCCAGCAGGTCGTGAATGGCCTCAGCCTCGGCAGCACCTATGCCCTGCTGGCCCTCGGCCTCGCCATCGTCTTCTCGATCTTCGGGCTGGTGAACTTCGCCTACGGCGAGCTCATCACGATCGCGGCGTACACGATGCTGCTCACCTCCTACATGGGACTGCCCTGGACGATGCAGATCATCGCGGGGGTGCTTGCGGCCATCGTCGGATCCGTGCTCATGGAGCAGATCGCCTTCAAGCCGGTGCGCAACGCCGACCCGACCACCCTGATCATCACGTCGTTCGGCGTCGCCATCGCGATCCAGTCGATCTTCACGATGACGGTGTCGGCCCGCCCGCGGGCCGTGCCGCAGCCGGACTGGACGGCAACCTCGGTCACGGTGGGGGGCATCATCATCCCGGCGTACCAGATCCTCACCATCACGGTGACCGTCGTGGCCCTGGTCCTCATGACGCTGATGCTCAAGAGGACCCGCCTCGGCCTGTCCATGCGCGCGGCGGCCGAGGACTTCGGCGCCGCCCGGCTGCTCGGCGTGCGCGCCAACCGGGTCGTGTCGGCGGCCTTCGCCCTGTCCGGCCTCCTCGCGGGCGTCGCGGCGATCCTCATCCTCACCCGCACCGGCGGCGTGGTCGAGCCGACCATGGGCCTCGGGCCGGTCCTCAAGGCGTTCGTCGCCATCGTCATCGGCGGCATCGGCAGCCTCAGCGGCGCCGTCCTCGGCGGCTTCATCCTCGGGTTCGCGGAGGTCGCGCTGCGGGCCGGACTGCCGAGCAACATCACCGGCCTGGCCGACGGCGTCCTCTTCGCCGTGGTCGTCATCATCATCATCTCCCGCCCCGAGGGCATCCTCGGCGTCAAGCAGAGGCTGCGCACATGAGCAGCCACACGGGGTGGAATGCGCTCAAGGTCGGCATCTTCCGGGCCTTCCTCCTCGCCGTCCCGGTCGTCGTGCTCGCACTCGGCTGGGGTGCCCTGCGCGGCGCGGGAGGCCAGCGCCTGGCCACGGTCGCCCTCATCAACATCGTGCTCGTCGTCGGGATCCAGATCTTCGTCGGCAACAGTGGCGTCGTGAGCTTCGGCCACGTCGGCTTCGCGGCCGTCGGGGCGTACAGCATGGCCATCCTGACGTCGCCGCCGATGGTGAAGCGGGCGCGCATCCCCGACGCCCCCTTCGGCCTCGCCGGCGTCGAGCTCACCGTGCCCCTCGCCGCGCTCGTCTCGCTGATCCTCGTGGCCATCGTGGGTGCGTTCGTCGGCGTCGTGGTCATGCGACTGAGCGGCGTCAGCGCCTCGATCGTCACCCTGGCCTTCCTCATCGTCGTCTACAACGTCCTCAACAACTGGACGGCGCTGACCGGCGGGGCAGAGGCCTTCTACGGCATCCCGCAGAGCAAGTCGCCATGGGTCGTCATCGCGGTCATGGTCGTCGTCCTCATCGTCGCGTCGACGTACAAGTCCTCGGCGACCGGCCTTCAACTGCAGGCATCCCGCGAGGACGAGCTCGCCGCGTCCGCCATGGGCGTGAACGTCTCCGGGCTGCGCCTGGGCGCCTTCACCATGAGCGCGATCGGGGCCGGCGCCGCCGGCATCCTGCTGGCCCTCCTGCTCGGTGCGGTGAACCCCAACGACTTCTACCTCAACCTCACCTTCATCACTGTCGCGATGCTGGTGCTCGGCGGGAAGAAGAGCGTGACGGGCGCGGTGCTCGGCGTCCTCATCATCACCGTGGGCGACGAGATCTTCCGCTGGATCGGCGACGGCCCCAACCTCGGCTTCGTCGCCATGCCCCTGCTTCCCGGTGTCAACGGCCTCTTCCTCGGCATCATCATCGTCGTCTTCATGGTGTGGCGACCCTCCGGCATCACCGGCAACTGGGAGATCGACGATCTCTTCCGGCGGCGCAAGGTCCCGGAGAGCGCACCGATCCCCGACGACCGCGACGCGGACTTCACCCCGCTGCCGCTGAAGGCCGATGACCTGCGCAAGAACTTCAGCGGGGTCAAGGCCGTCGACGGCGTCACGCTCACCGTGGGATCCGGGGAGATCGTCGGCCTCATCGGCCCCAACGGCGCCGGCCCGACGACCGTGAGGAATCTCCTGTCCGGGGTGCTCCCGCCCGACACCGGCACCATCCTCATCGGCGAGCGCCCGCTGCCGCGGCGACTGCACCTGGTCGCCAGCCGCGGCGTGGCGCGCACGTTCCAGAACATCCGGCTCTTCAACGAGCTCACGGTGGCCCAGAACGTCGAGGTCACGGCACACGTCGCGCGGCACCGCTCCTCGCGGGCCCTGGGGACGCAGCCTCCGCGCTTCACCGTGCCGCAACTGCTCGACCACTTCGACCTGCTTCCCCTGGCCTATCGCAGCGCGGGCACGCTGGCCTACGGCGAGCAGCGCCGCCTCGAGATCGCCCGGGCGGCCGCGGTCGGCTGCAACGTGGTCCTCCTCGACGAGCCCGTCGCCGGGATGAACGAGGTGGAGTCCCAGTCACTGCGCGAGTCGATCCGGGCCCTGCACGACCTCATGGGCGCCGGTGTGCTCGTCGTCGACCACGACCTGTCGTTCATCCTCGGCCTCTGCGAGCGCATCTACGTCCTCGACGCGGGCCGCATCATCGCGGAGGGCACGCCTGACGAGATCGCCTCCAACCCCGCGGTCATCGAGGCCTACATCGGATCGGAGCGCACGTGACACCGCCCACCCCCTTCCGCCAGCGCGACTACGTGGCCGGGGAGTTCGTCGATCCGGCGGGCGACCTCGGTGTCTGGCTGTGCGACCCGTCGACGGGCGAGCGCATCGCCCTGCAGGCGGCGTCCTCGCCGCAGATCGTCGAGCGGGTGCTCGCGGAGGCGGATGCCGCGCATGCGCGCGGGGAGTGGGCGGCGCTGGGGGTGCAGGAGCGCGCCGCCTTGCTCGAGCGCATCGCCGACGCCCTCGACGAGCGAGCGGGAGACGTCGCCGTCGTCGAGGGAGCCTGCGCGGGCCTGCCGGCGCCGATCGCGGCGGCCTTCGGGGGGTCCCTCGCGGGCAACTTCCGCGATGTCGCCGCCATGATCCGCGAGCAGGTCAATCCCGAGCAGCTCGGGGAGCCGGGCCGGCCCGTCGAGCTGTGGCGCTTCCCGTGGGGCCCGACGGCGATCCTCGTGCCGTGGAATGCCGCAGGCGCCATGGCAGCGAAGAAGTTGGCATACGCGCTCGCTGCGGGCAACACGGTGGTGCTCAAGCCGCCGGAGTGGGCGCCGTTCGCGTGCACGCACCTCGCCGAGGCCATCGACGCCGTGGGGCTGCCGCGCGGCGTGTTCGGGATGGTGCACGGCGGAGGTGAGGTGGGGCGGGCCGTCACCGAGGACCCGCGCATCCGCGCGATCTCGTTCACCGGCTCCGTGGAGACCGGTCGTGCGGTCGCCCGGGCCGGTGCGGGCAACTTCGCCGCGCTGCAGTTGGAGCTCGGGGGCAACAACCCGGTCATCGTGCGCGCGGATGCCGATGTCGCCGCGGCGGCCGCAACCCTGGCGGCCGGGATGGTGAAGCGCAACGGGCAGTGGTGCGAGGGCCCGGGCAAGGTGTGGGTGGCGGCGGAGTTGCACGATGAGTTCGTCGCGGCGCTGCTCGACGCGCTGTCGTCGTTCACCCTGGGCCCGCACACCGAGGCGGTGGACCTCGGTCCGCTCGCCCACGAGTCGCGGCGCGTCGACCTGCAGGCGCAGGTGGACCGCCTGGTGTCCCTGGGGGGCACGGAGCTCGTCGGCGCCCAGCCCGTGCCCGCGTCAGGGTGGTTCTGGTCACCCCGCGTCGTCGTGGGCGCGCCCGAGGCCGAGTGCGTCGAGGAGATGTTCGGTCCGGCCGTCACCGTGCACCCGATGACGGACGAAGCGGCGGCCATCGCCGCGGCGAACGCCAGCCCCTACGGCCTTGCCGCCTACGTCTTCGGGACCGACATCGAGGGGGCGATGGCGGTGGGCCGTGCGCTGCGCTTCGGCGAGGTGAAGATCAACGGCAACAGCCTGCTCGACATGAGCGACCGGTCCGCGCAGAGCTTCTGGCGCTGCAGTGGCCTCGGCGGCCACGGCAACCGCGACCTGCTGTCGTTCTTCCAGGGCGTGCAGATCGTGGGCATGGACCGCCCCGGAGTGCCGATCTAGGACTGCCTCACCCCTCGGGCGTCGGGTAACCGAGGGAGGCGGGGAGGTCGCCCCACACCTCGGCGAGCACGCGCATCTCCTTGGGCCGGATCGGCGACACCTCTCCGGTGTCCTTGCCGCGGGCGTGCACCTCGAGCACCGCCGGATCGATCGTGAGGCCGGTGTGCTCGGCGATGCGCTGCAGGGTGGTCGGATCGCGGGTCATGTCCTCGAAGGACACCAGCAGCGCGCCCATGCGGTCGGCGTTGTCGAGGAAGGACCGCGTCAGCCGCGTCCAGTGCCGGGCGAACGTCTCGGCGTCGAAGACGGGCCGGTCGGGGAAGCGCTCGTACCACCCGCCGCGACTGCGGTAGGAGCGGAAGGCGTCGTACGGATCGCGCACGAGGAAGACGATGCGCGTGCCCGGGAAGAGGCTCGCGACGTACTCCGCCTGGATCGCGTCGAGCCGGACCTCCTTGAGCCCCCAGCGGTCGAATCCCGCGGCGTGCGCGGGCGCCGCGAGCAGCTCGGCGAGCATCGCGCGGTGCGCGCGCTGCAGGTCATCGACGCCGGGGTAGAGGTTCGCCACCCAGGACTCCGACAGGGCGAACGCGTCGTTGGACTGTCGCTCCGGGAGGAAGTGCTGCGACACCGGGTAGCCGTCGCGGAAGGGGACGTACATGTCGGTGAGCTGGCCGATGGGATCGCGCTGCGCGTAGGGCTCGCCCCAGATCAACGTGTCGCCGCCGGACATGAGGAGCCGCTGCAGCAGCGTGCTGCCGGAGCGCCAGGCGGAGGCGAGGGCGAGAATCGGGGCGCTGTCGGTGGTGGGGGGTGGCGGGGAGGGCCAGCGGCCGAGCTGCTCCCTCCAGCGTGCGCTGTCGCACTCGTCGATGTCGCGCTCCTCGTGGCGCTTCCACGCGCGCGCCGACCAGGGGATCGGCGTCCTCGCACCGCGCTTCTCCATGCGCCCGGCGTGCTCGGGGGATTCGACGTCTGCCGTGAGCCCCGCGACGACAGCGTCGATGTCGACCGGGGCGTGACCGTCCTCCTGCGTGACGTGCGCGACGCCGAGGCCGAGGGCGGCGTAGTAGCCGGGGAGGACGTTGGCCTTGTCGGGCGTGACGATCTCCACCAGGCGCGTGCCCTTGCGGGTCCAGATGAGGTTGGCGAGGGCCGCGCCGTGCTGCGCCACGACGACGTCGGCCCAGCGGAA
>JBJTJS010000380.1:0-6002 GCA_046096085.1 bacterium | reverse complement strand
GAGGATGACGGCGTCGGTGGCGCCGAGCCGCTGGGCGATCTGGGCGAGTTGGCGCTTGGTGGATCCTCCGACGCGGATGCCGTCGGGGGGGTCGGGGAGTCCGCTGCTGGCGGTGAGGAGCCAGGTGTCGCCCTGGTCGTTCCAGGCGAGGGCTGATCGGGGGCGCAGGAGGTTCTCGTGCTCGCTGCACAGGTCGGCGAGTTCACCGTTGCGCAGGGCGCTGCCGCCGTGGCCGGCGGCGTTGGTGACGGGTCGCTGGTCGCGGGCGACGTTGCCGGTGTCGAGGTTGATGCGGTCGCCTCGGGTGAGTCCGGTGAGGAGCTTGGATGAGGTGGAGGCGAGGACGTAGCCGCGGGCGGGGACCGTGACACGCGTGCCGGGCGCGGCGATGCGGGTGACGCGGCCGTCGACGACGGTGACGGCGTGGGCGCGGCGGGGGATGGTGGTGGCGGACCAGCGCGGGGTGAACAAGACGATGTCGCGGCGGGTGAGCAGGGGATCGTTCACGGCCGCGATCGGATAGTCGGTGCCGGCCGCGCGGGCCCGCTGGGCGGTCTTCGTCGCGACGGCGTCCAGGGTGACGTGGGTGGTGCGCAGGTAGCCGTCGGGTCCGGTGGCCACGGCCCGGGACCAGCCGCGGGGCGCGAAGACGACCTCCCGATCGACGACCACGGGCCCCATGGGCACCGCGCCGCCGGGGACGTCTTCGAAGTAGTCGCCGTTCATCACCGCCACGACCCCGCGGTCGCGGACGATGGCGCGGGGGTCCAGCAGTCGCGGGGGAGAGGCCACGGACGTGAGGGAGCCCGTGCCGCGTGCTGCGTGGGCGACGGAGATGCGCACCCGGTCCTTGGCTCGCCCAGTCGGGGACCACTGCCACATACGAGCCCACATGCCCTCGCGCCAGGACACGTCCACCGTGGCCTTCGCCGGGAGCCGCAGAGCCGGCCTGCACCCTGCCTCGTCAGCTGCCGCTGCGACCCGGGGCGGCGTCTGGATCGCGGGCATCGCCAACGCGCTCGCGCCCCCTGCGACGCATGCACCCCACGCCACGGCCGCCGCGGCCAGCGCCGCCACACACGTCCGACCCCCCGCCACAGCCACAGGGTACGGACACCTCACCCGACATGTCTCGGCCACACCCACGGCATGGCAGGCCGGACGGAGGGGGCCCGCTGTCGTCGGCTAGGGGCGCACGGTGATGCGTCCGATGATGGGCACATCGCGGTTGCCGACGGAGTCCCGCACGGACAGCGTCACCAGGTAGGACCCGAGGGAGGCGTCCGGGCTGACCGTGAACGTCTGCTCCCAGATGCCGTCGGTGGCATCCCCCGCGACGAGAACGGCGGCCGAGGTCGTGGAGCCCGGCTTCTGGTCGTACCCGATGAGGGAGCCCTCCGGTGTGTAGACCCATGCCTCCGTGTAGCTCACCCCCGAGGCATCCGACAGCTCCCAGCGCAATGTGAACGTGTCGCCGGGAGCGACGTCGGGCAGATCGGGGCCGGAGACGATCCGGGGGGCGTCCACATCGTCGGATCCGCCGACCACCTGGAAGTCGACGTGGGTTTCGGCACGGTTGCCGAGGTCGTCCACGGATCCGATGAACACGGCGTACTCGCCATTGGGGACCACGTCGGGCACGGTGCACTCGAAGGCCAGCCGGTCTCCGCTCGGCTCCTCGCGGGTGACGTTGGCGGCGAAGCACCAGGGCGCCCAGCCGTTGCGGCCGCCCACGGACGCGTAGCCGAGGACTCCCGACGCATCCAGGGCGGCCCAGCTCACGACGAGGCGGCCTCCTGCCTGCACCTGGGCGGGCACCACGACGTCCCGCAGCACCGGCGCGTCGCCGTCGATCGTGCAGTCGGACAGTCCGGTGTCCGGCGTGCACACATCGTCGCCTCGCCCGCCCGAGCCCGTGTCCGCGCCCGGGCCGCCATCTAGGGCGTCATCGCCCGGGCCGCCGAGCAGTACGTCGGCGCCCGTACCTCCTCGCAGGATGTCGCGGCCGCCGAGACCCAGCAGGCGGTCGCGGCCTCCCAGGCCGCAGATGACGTCGTCTCCCGGGGTTCCCCTCAGTACGTCCCGGCCGGAGGTGCCCACGACTGTGCAGGAGGCGTCAGGCGTCGGCGGGGTAGATGCCGAGGCCGCGCCCAGGACCGTGCCACTGAGGAGGGTTGCCACCACCACGAGGGTGACCCGCTGGGCCGTTCTCCGCATGGCCTCCACGGTAGGGCGCACGGTGGGCGAGCGCACGCCAGCGGGTTGTCCCCTCGTCTCTGGTCACTTGAGGATGCGGGCGACGGCCTTGTCATAGAGGCCATCGCCTCCGAAGCGGCGCAGGCGCCACATCGGCTTGGCGAGGTAGCCCGCCATGTAGCGACCCTTGGGCTTGGGTGAGTTCACCGCCTTGATGATGGTGTCGGCAATGAGCGAGGGCGGCGAGAGCTTGCTCTGGAAGCTCGGATCCCCCATCGTGCGGGCCACGCTCTGCTGCAGGGCGACGTACGGCTGCGAAACCTCAGACGCGTGCTGCCCCAAGACCTCATTGAACTCGGTCGCGACACCGCCGGGCTCCACGATAATGACGTCGATGCCCTGGGGCTTGAGCTCCACGCGCAGGCAGTCCGACCAGCCCTCCAGGGCGTGCTTGGTGGCGTGGTACCACGCGCCCATGGGCGTGTAGATGCGCCCGCCCATCGAGGAGATGTTGACGATCGTGCCCTTGCCTTGGGCGCGCATGTGCGGGATGACGAGCTGGGTGAGGCGGGCCAGTCCGAAGATGTTGACGTCGAACTGTCGGCGCGCGGCATCGATCGAGATGTCCTCGACGGGGCCGTACTGGGCGTAGCCGGCGTTGTTGACCAGGATGTCGAGGCGCCCCTGCTCGTCCATGATGCGCTGGACCGCCGCGCTGACCTGGTCCTCGTCGGTGATGTCCATGGCGATGGGGATGACCCCGGGCAGCTGTGCGATGCGATCGACGCGGCGCGCGGCTCCGTAGACGGTGAACCCGGCGGCTGCCATCCGGGTAGCGGTGGCTTCGCCGATCCCGCTCGAGGCACCGGTGACGAGGACGACACGTGAGGACATGAGGGCTCCTTCGGAAGTAGTACGCTACCGTACCGTAGCATAACTCCCATGGCGGGCATACTGGGTCGCGTGAGCGAGGTGCTGGCCGATGTCGATCCGCGGGTACGCCGTTCCCGCGAGGCAGTGCTGGCCGCCTCGGTCGCGCTCTTCGTCGCCGGGGGGCCGCGCTCCGTCACTGTCGACGCGGTGAGCGAGGCCTCGGGCGTGGCGAAGACGACCATTTATCGGCACTGGCGCGATCGCGCTCACCTGCTCGCCGACACCTACCGCGCCTGCCTGCCCGTGAGTGGTGTGCCGAGTGAAAGCCTTGACTCGGAGCAGCAGTTGCGCGACGTTGTGCGCTCACTGGTCCGCGGCATGGGCGTCCCTCCCACGCGGCCAGCACTGCCCCACCTCATCGCGACACCACTCGATCCGGTCGAGTCTCGCGCTCTGCCGGCCGACGTGTTGGATCAGACCTTCGCGCCGCTCGTCGCCGCCATCAAGAAGGCTGCCACGTCGGGCGTGATCCCCCAGCGCACCGACACGATGGAGGCCAAGCACCAGATCGTCGGCTTCATCATCATGTCGGCGATCGATCCGACGTGTGCCATGGACGATGAGCTCGCGGACCGCATCACCGCACTGTTCGTGGCAGGGCGTCAACGCCAGCTCGGTTAGTGCGCGAGGCCAAGGAAGACGAGGAGCCGGCGCTCGAGTTCAAGCATCTGGACCGAATCCAGCCGGCCGATGGCAGGGCCGGCGCTGCTGCGGCGGACGGTCGTGACCTTGTCGATCATGGCGAAGCTAGGTGAGTCAATCCCGGTGGCATCGCTTGCCGGTATCGCCATCCGCAAGAGCGGAGCATCGACGTCGGATGTCGTGAACGGGCAGACTGTGACGGAGTCGGTTCCGTCGAAGAGATCGTCCTGCAGGATGACCGCAGGCCGGGGCTTGCTCGCGTACACGCCGCCGGCAACGAGAACGATGTCGCCACGCCGCGCTTCGGGCTGTGCCACCCCTAGTCGTCCCAGGGGGAACTGACGGCCTCCACGAACTGCTGGTCGTCGACTTCCTGGTCGGCTGAGGCCACCGCCCGGGACTGCCTGCGCGCCTCCTCGGCGAAGGCCGCCGCCCGCACATCAGGGACCCACACCTGGATGGGGCGCAGGCCCTGCGCACGCAGCCTCTTGCGATGCTCGGCCACTCGGTTCCTCACCGACATGCCCTCAACGTTACATGTAACGCCGGGGCCAGGTCAACGAGTTCTGACGGCGGAGGCGAGGCTCTCACGGGGCCTTGCGTCTACTGGGGCGGTGGCACCGGGCTCGGCGAGAAGCGGCAGCTGATGTCCGCACTCGGCCTCTGCAGCGTGAGCAGGTACCGGGTGACGGGGTCGTTGACGCATGCGGACGGGGTCTGCAGGTAGGTGACGTGCTGGGTGCTGGCGTAGGAGATGACGCGCGACCGGGCGACGCTGTTCGCCATGCTCCTGCCCCAGACCCAGGGAGTGGCCGAGTCGCCGGTGGAGAGCACGAACATCGGCGGTGTCGCCAGGGAGATCGTGCCGGTCCCGCTCGGGGATGCGGGGGACATGTCCGCCGGAAGGCCGGCGCAGAGGGATGCGTTGAATGACCACAGCGGGGTCGCGGTGCCGTATTGGCGTTCGGCGGCCACGGAGGCGGCCGCGCGTTGGCTGGCGGTCGGACGGTCATGCAGGTCCGAGCAGTTGATGAGGACGAGCGTGACTCCCTGGGGATTCTCTCGGGGAAGGCGCAGCCAGGATTCGCCGGCCTCGCGAAGGGCGCGCGCCCGGCTGGCAGAGCCTGCCGCCGTGATGGCGTCGTACAACTGGTTGACTTCCGCGCGGAGCACCGGGTAGAGGACCTGTTGTCCCAGCAGGGTCTTCAATCCCAACGCGAAGCTCCACCGTGTGAGGTCGCCGACCGTCGTGGGGATGGTGTCGTCGTCAAGGTAGTCGAAGATGACGTCGATCTTGTGGGCCTGGGCCCGTGCGACGACTGACGCGTACACCTGCTGGCTCATCTCGAGGGCAGCGGGGTACGTCGTGCCGAATCGGTACAGCGTCTCTCCCGACATCACGCTGCCGTCCATGATGAGCGACCGGAGGCTCGTGGGGAAGGTGCGCGCGTAGGCGTGACCGATCCGCGTGCCGTAGCTCATACCCCAGTAGTTCCATTGCTCGTAGCCGAGCGCGATTCGCATCGCTTCGAGGTCGCGGACCACCTGCCACGTTCCCAGGTAGGGCGCCGCCTCCGGGTTGCCCGCCAGGCAGGCGGAGTTCGCCTCGGCGGTCAGGGCAAGCTGCGCCTCCCAGAACGCCTGCCAGTCGACCGGGCCCGTGGCCGGAAGATCGGCCAGCGCAGCGTCGGCGCAGGCGTCGAGGGCCGGGCCGCTCAATCCGACTCCGCGCGGATCCCAGGTCACGAGGTCGAAGCGGGCACGCACGCTGTCGGGCAACTCGGCGTAGATCGCGGAGGTGAAACCGATGCCTGACACTCCGGGGCCACCGGGGTTGAAGGTGAACCCGCCGCCGCGCTGCTTCGAGCGGATGACGCGCAGCGCGATCTGGGTGGTCCGTCCGTCATCGGGCGTCTGCCAGTCCAACGGCACGGTCAGTTCGGCGCACCGTGTGCCGCGGGGGAGTTCCTCGCCCGTCGGGCACGCCTCGTACGTCAACGCCGGCGTGAAGGCGGGCGCCGCATCGGCGCTCGGCGCGGTAGCGGCCTGGACCGGGGCCACCGGGATGGCGGCGACGAGGTGGCCGAGGCTGAGGACGGGGACGAGGATGCGAATGCTCACCATGCTGACGGCTCCTTGGCTGAGGGCCCGTAGAGGCGCCGCATCGGGGCTTCGAGGCTAGGGGGGGTCCGGGGTGCCTGTCAACGGATCGGGCGCCCTCTGTGCGCGCC
>JBJTJS010000379.1:0-4375 GCA_046096085.1 bacterium | reverse complement strand
ACCACCGCCACCCCCTTCGCTAGCCGCCCACGAACCGCGAAAATCCGCGTGAAATCGCGGCTGACGGGCGGCCAACGAGGTGGTGGATGAACGTCGCCACGGCGATCCTGGAGCTCCTCGCATCACAGGACGTCGATGTCGCCTTCGGGCTGCCCGGCGTCCACGTCCTCCCCTTCTGGTCCTCGGAGGCCACGACCCGGATCGTCGGCGTGCGTCACGAGCAGGCCGCGGCGTACGCCGCCGACGGCTACGCCCGCGCTACGGGCAGGCTCGGGGTCGCCATCTCGACGACCGGGCCCGGGGCCGTCAACTCCCTCGCCGCCTTCGGCGAGGCCGCGGTCTCAGGATCACCGATCCTCGTCATCGCCAGCGATGTCGCCACCACGCTGCGCTCCCCCGAGGGTCCGCGCGGCATCCTCCATGAGATGGCCGACCAGGCGCTGCCCTTCGCGGCCTTCGACTGCCCCGCGGTCACCGCGCGCAGCGGCGCGGAGGCCCTGGAGTACGTCGCCGCTGCGCTCGCGGACTCCACGCGGTCGCCGCATCGGCCTGCCTACCTCGGGGTCCCCTCCGACATCCTCGGCGCGCAGTGGGAGGGGAGCCTCCCGGCGGTTCCGGCACTCCCCGACCCGGCCGCGCCCGACCCCGACGATGTCGACGCCCTGACCGCGCTCATCGGGGCCGCCCGCTCCACGGTGATCTGGGCCGGTGGCGGGGTCGTGCAGCGCGGACCCGGCGGAGAGGATGCGCTCCGGCGACTCGCGGAGCGGCTCGGGGCCCCGGTGGTGACGACATACGCCGGCCGCGGACTGCTCGCAGGCCATCCGCTCTCCGTCGAGGCATCGGTGCACGAGCCAGAGGTGGGCGCCCTCATCGCGGGGGCAGACCTGCTGCTCGTCATCGGGTCGGGGTTCGACGCCATGAACACCAAGAACTGGAAGATGCCCCTCCCGGCGCGCAGGGCAGCCATCGGGCTCGGGGAGGAACTGCCCCGCACGGTGGCGTGGGATGTCCTCCTCCAGGCCGACCTCGTCGAGGCGCTGGCCACCCTCGGGGCATCGCTCGACCGTGGGGGCCATCCCCGTCCAACCGCGCCACCCGAGGCGCTCACCCTCTCCCGCGACATCCGCTCCCGGGTCGCCCGCGACCCCCTCACGCGGGAGGCCGTCGCCGTGGTCGAGGCCATCGAGAGCTGGCCCGCAGACGGGGTCATCGTCACCGACATGTGCATCCCGGGCTACTGGACCAGCAGCCATGCGGTCCACCCACGCACCCGCAGGCTGCTCAACCCGGTTGGCTGGGGGACACTCGGGTTCGCGCTACCGGCGGCGATCGGGCCCGCTGCCGCCGGCATCGCCACGCTCGCGGTCTGCGGTGACGGCGGCCCGATGTTCGCCCTCGGGGAGCTGGCCACCTACGTGCAGGAGAAGCTGCCCATCACGCTGCTGGTCGTGGATGACGGCGGCTACGGAATGCTGCGCTTCGACCAGCGGGTCTTCGGCCACGCCGAGCGGGGCGTGGACCTCGTGACACCGGACTGGGAGCTCCTCGCCCGCGCGTTCGGCATCCCCTTCGAGGAGGCCAAAGGCGCCGACGCCCTGGCCGAGGCGCTCGCCGCGGGGGCTCGTCGCCCGGGGCCATCGCTGGTGCTCCTGCGCGCGGAGCTCTATCCGCCCGCCTCGTCCAGCCCGCGATGGTTCGAGGACGCGACCGGTCCCCGCGAGACCGCGTGATCCGCACCGGGGGCTGGAGCGCCTAGCCCTTGCGGCCGATGATGAGGTCGGCGACCAGTCCGGTCCACCCGGTCTGGTGCGAGGCGCCCAGACCCGCCCCGTTGTCGCCGTGGAAGTACTCGTAGAAGAGCGGATCATGCCAGCGCGGATCCTTCTGGAAGCGCTCGCTCCCGCCGAACACCGCGCGGGTGCCATCGGGCTGCTCCAGGAACACCGACACCAGCCGCCGCCTGATCTCGTCGGCGACCTGCTCCAGGTTCATCATCACGCCGCTCCCGGTCGGGCACTCGACGGTGAAGTCATCGCCCAGGTACATGTGATACCGCTCAAGGGCCTCGATCACGAGGTGGTTGATCGGGAACCACACGGGGCCGCGCCAGTTGGAGTTGCCACCGTAGATCGGCGTCGTCGACTCGGCCGGCTCGTAGTCGATGCCGTACTCCTGTCCGTCGACATTGATCTGGTACGGCGCTCCTTCCAGGCGCTTCGACACCGAGCGCAGCCCGTAGGGCGACAGCATGGAGTCCTCGCTCAGCACCTCCATGAGCACTCGCCGCAGGTGATCGGGGTCCACGACCGTGAGCAGGGCCTTGCGTCCGTCGTCGGTCTCCTTGATCGAGAGGAAGCCCGCACTCACCTCGTTGCCCTGCTGCTCGAGCCCGTGCCGGCGCAGGAAGTTGACGAGGCGATTCTGATAGCGAGCGGACTGGGCGAGGCGCGACGACTGGTCGATGACCGCTCCAGCGAGCACGGGGATCACGCCCACGAGCGAGCGCACCTTGATCGGGTCGCGACGCCCGTCGGGGCGGATGAGCTGGTCGTAGAAGAATCCGTCCTCGCTGTTGAAGAGGCCGACGTCGCTGATGCCATCGGTGATGTCGGCGAAGTGCTCGAGGAACTTCAGGGCCATCGGAGCGTACGCATCGTCATGGGGAGCGATGCGTAGTGCCATGCGGATCATCATCAGCGCATAGAAGGCCATCCATGCGGTGCCGTCGGACTGCTCGATCATGTAGCCCTCGGGCAGCTGCGAGCGGTCGATGGGCCCGATGTTGTCGAGTCCGAGGAACCCGCCCTCGAACACGTTATTGCCCTCGCGATCCACTCGGTTGACCCACCACGTGAAGTTGATGAGCAGCTTCTGGAAGACCCGCTCGAGGAAGTCGATGTCGCGGGCGCCGTCGATCTCGAAGACGCGGATGGCGGCCCACGCGTGCACCGGCGGATTGATGTCGTCGAAGTTCCACTCGTACGCCGGGAGCGCGCCGTTGGGATGCATGTACCACTCGCGCAGCATGAGGAGGAGCTGGTACTTGGAGTACTCCGCGTCGATGTGGGCGAACACGACGGTGTGGAATGCCAGGTCCCAGGCGGCAAACCAGGGGTACTCCCACGAGTCGGGCATGGAGAGCACGTCGTAGGCGTCCAGGCTGCGCCAGCGCATATTGCGGACATGGCTGTGGCCGGGAGGCGGTGGCGGCTCACCGGGATCGCCGTCCAGCCACCGCGAGACGTCGTAGCGGAAGAACTGCTTGCACCAGATCATCCCGGCGAATGCACGTCGCATGACATCGCGCGCGTCGTCCGAGGTGCCGTCGGGGGCGCGGCCGGCGTAGAACGCGACGGCCTCGCGCTCCCGCAGCTCCATCAGGCTCGTGAAGCGGTCACCTGACCAGCCGGGGTCAGGATGATCGCCATCGCTGGGCGACCACAGGCGCAGTCGCAGCTCGACGGTCTCGCCCGCGGGCACGTCGAGGGTGTACCACCATGCCGACTTGGTGCCCTGGCGCTCGGGGTTCACCGTCGGCAGGCCGTGAAGCACGTGATCGTTGATCCCGTCCTTCGGGTACGGCTGGTCGAGGGGAACGCCGTAGAGGCGCTGGGTGTTCGTGCGGTTGTCGCAGAACAGCGCCTCGGGGGCAGAGCCGTCGGAGGCCACCTCGGCATCGAGGTGATAGCGCCCGAGACGCGAGTGATCGGCCACGATGGTGCCGGCGTCGAATGCGAACTGGGGTATGTCGCGGTCCTTGCCCCACGACCACGAGTCGCGGAAGATCATCGTCGGCAGCACGTGGAGCGTGTCCTTGTCGGGACCGACATTGGTCACGCGAATGCGCATGAGGATGTCCGAGGGGTCGTTCTTGGCGTAGGCGACGTCCACGACCCAGTAACGATCGTCGTCGAACGCCCCGGTGTCGAGCAATTCGTACTCCGGGTCCTGGCGCGTGCGCGATCCGTTGACCGAGACCAGATCGTCATACGGGAATGCGCTCTGGGGGTAGTGGTAGTGGGCGCGCAGCCACGCATGCGACGGCGTCGCATCGTCGTACCACCAGTACTCCTTGGCATCCTCCCCGTGATTGCCCTGCCAACCGTCCAGGCCGAAGAATCGCTCCTTGAGATGCGCGTCTCGGCCGTTCCACAGGGCAAGCGACAGCGTCATGTCCTGGTTGAGGTCACAGATCCCGAGCAGGCCGTCCTCGTTCCACCGGAACGTCCGCGACCGCGCATGGTCGTAGGGGAAGTACCGCCACGCATCGCCGTCCGCCGAGTAGTCCTCGCGGACCGTCCCCCAGGCGCGCTCGGCGAGGTAGGGGCCCCACTGGTACCACGGGCCGGCCTCCGCGGGACCGAAGCGGGAG
>JBJTJS010000378.1:0-4114 GCA_046096085.1 bacterium | reverse complement strand
GATCTCCAGCGCGTCGCGGATCGCGTAGGCGTAGTGCGTCCAGGCACCGGGATTGATGATCAGCCCGTTGGCCCAGCCGCGGCACTCGTGGATGTGGTCGATCAGCACGCCCTCGTGGTTGGTCTGGAAGCAGCGCGCGGTCATGCTGCGCTCGCCCGCCCAGGCGTAGACCTGCGTCTCGAGCTCGGTCAGCGTGAGCGTGCCGTACTGCGCAGGGTCGCGCTGGCCCAGCATGTTGAGGTTGACGCCGTTGAAGACCGCGATCATGCCCGCAGTCTAGGTGCGGGCCGGTCAGCCTGCTCTGGCCGGACCCCAGTTGATCGACAGCTCCGGTTCCGGCGATCGGGTAACGCGCGTCAAACCGGAGCCGTCGGGCCGGATGCGGTACACATCGTAGTCGCCGTCGGGATTCGCGGCGAAGGCGATCCAAGCGCCGTCGGGCGACCACGCGGGTGTCACCGCCCCGCGCATCACCGGGAAGATGCCGCCCGGCTCGAAGCGCGGCGTGTCCGCTGGGTAATGCGTGATTTGGTGGCCGCCCGAGCCGTCGGCGTTCAGCACCACGAGCTGCCCGACCCCGTCGATCACCGTCTGGGTGACGATGCGCCTGCCGTCGGGCGACCAGCCGCGGCTCTCGCGGTTGTCGAGTCCGTGCGTCAGGCGCGTCCCGGTGCCGCCGACGGACGGCATGACCCAGAGATCCTGCTGAGTGGCCGGATCCTGCACGTCCTCGTCCGTCGCGTAGAGGAGCAGGGTGCCGTCGGGCGAGTACTTCGGGCCAACGTGCTGCACCGGCGGGTCAGTGAACGTCAGCTGGCGCACGTCGGTGCCGTCGGCGGCCATCGTGTAGATCTCGTAGTTGCCGTCGGCATCGCTGGTGAATGCGATCCGCGCGCCGTCGGGCGACCAACTGGGCACGAGGCTCCAGTCGCTACCGCGGTTGAGCACCGTGACGGCGCCGTGGCCAAGGTGCGCGACATTGATCGACGAGCGCTTCGGGGCCACCTGCGAGTACACGACTCGCGTGCCGTCGGGCGACAGCGCGCTGTGCGCCTGCACGCCGGCACCGAAGGTGATCTGCTCGACGTGCGAGCCGTCTGGCGCCATCGCGAAGACGTGCCCGGTCCCCTCGCCGAGGTAGCGGCTGAAGGTGATGGTCGACGCTGCCGGCGCCCCGCCGACCGCCGCCGCGAGGGCGCTGCCGACCAGGACCGCGACCAGCACCACGGCCGCCACGCGCCCTGCGGGCGTCAACCGATCACCCCTGGGGCCGGGATGCTGCTCGGCCGGTAGAGCGCCGATACGTCGCCCTGCAAGCGCGGGGTATGCGGATCGAGCGTCCGCACCCCGCTGCCCGGGCGGAAGTCGATCCGACGCAGATCGGTACGCAGCGTCGCCAGGCCGCGCGACAGCTCGAAGAGGTACACGCGGTGGGTGAGATCGGCGAGCGTGCGGAAGTCCGTCTCGTCGGTCTCCCCGACCTCGTCCCCCGGAGCTCCGATGGGGTCGGAGACGTTTCGCGCGACCGACATCAGGGCGGCCTGCGCCTCCAGCTTGTTGGCCGGACGGGTCTTGCTCAAGAACGCGCTGTAGAACGACGCGCGGATGAAGCGGTCGCGGGTGTTGGTGTTGCCCGGCAGGGGGTCGTTGCGGGTCGCGTTCGAGAAGTCGTACGGCGCCAGCAGGGCCAGCGCGTCGTCGAGCACCGTGTTCGTCGTCACCCGGTACCGGCGCCCGTGGTGGACCACCAGCTCGCCGCCGAGGTACTCGATCACCGCCGAGTCGCCGAACCGGTCCTCGATGCTCAGCGAGAGCCGGACCGTGTGGCCGTCCAGGACCACCTCCACGGGCTGGATGCGCGACATCAGACGGATCGCCTGGTTCACGGTCGCCGCGTTATCGAGGACGTACTGAACCCACAGACCGACCTGCAGGCCCTGGCGGGTCGTGTCGCGCGCGCCATAGTCCTGCGCGTAGAGCCAGAGCCCGTGTGCCGCCAGTCCCCGCTCGTTCATGCCGTCCGACACCGCGGTGTCGTAGTTGCCCACGACCACGCTGCCGTAGCGCGCGGTCCACACGGCCGGGTTCCCCGACACGACGCGCTTACCGGCGAACGACGCCCCCGACTTCCGCACACCGCGCGGCATCACGTGCAGCTTCGCCTGCGACGAGCCCCACCAGTCCATCGAGCGCGACGCCATCACGGCGACGTCGTTGTCGTTCCACAGGATCCGCGTGCAGGCGCCCGCGGAGGGAACCGCGGCGACTGCGGCGAGCACGGCGGTGAGGACGATCAGCGCGCGGACGCCAGGACAGGCCAGCCGAGCACGATGCGTGGTGGTCAAGCGGGTCATGTCGGTCTCCTCGGGGCGGCTAGCGGGTATAGCGGATGTGACGAGGCAACGCCCGCCGCGTAGCGGGGATTCTAGGGCGAGCACCCGCGGCGCGCTTGCGCTCAGCGGCAGGCGGCGGCGACAGCCGCAGCCACGGCGTCATCGTCAAGCTCGACGCCCCACACCGGCCGACCGGGCGCCTCGAGCAGGACGAAGCGCGTGCGGCCGGCCACGCGCTTCTTGTCGGAGCGCATCGCGGCGAGTACGGCCTCGGGGGCGACATCTTCGGCCACGGTCGGCAGCCCCTGACGCGTGAGCGCGCCCAGCACCTCGTCGGCGGTGGCGTGGTCGAGGCCCGCGTGCTCGACGGACAGCCGCAGCGCGGCGACGAGGCCGATCGCGATCGCCTCGCCGTGCAGGTAGCGGCCGCCGGCGGCGTGCTCGACCCCATGGCCGATGGTGTGCCCGAGATTGAGGATCGCGCGCACGCCCTGCTCGGTCGGGTCGGCGGCGACGACGCGGTGCTTGAGCGCGGCGCAGCGGCGCACGAGCGTCCAGCGCTCGTCGTCGGTGCCGCGCGTCGTGGGCCACTCGCGCACCAGCTCCCACAGCGGACCACCGGCCAGCAGCCCGGTCTTGAGCGCCTCGGCGAAGCCGGCGCGCCACTCGCGGTCGATCAGCGTGGTCAGGAGGGTCGGATCGGCGAGGACGGCGATGGGCGGATGGAAGCTGCCGACGTCGTTCTTGGCGGCGACGTCGATGCCGGTCTTGCCGCCGATGCCGGCGTCGACCTGGCCGACGAGCGTGGTCGGGCACGAGACCCAGTCGAGCCCGCGGCGGAACGTCGCGGCGGCGAAGCCCGTCACGTCGGTGACCGCGCCGCCGCCGATCGCCACGACGAGGTCGCGGCGCTCGAGCTCGGCCTCGGCGAAGGCGCGCCACAGCGCCTCGACGTGCGAGACGGTCTTGCACTGCTCGCCGCCCGGGAGCGTGTAGACGTCGAGACCGTCGGGAATGCGGTCGGCGACCGGCAGATCGACGACGACGAAGGCACGCCGGCCGTGGGCGCGCTCGCCGATGGGGGCCAGCGCGCCCGAGCGCACGACGCCGGCGTCGCGGCTGGCGATCGCCACGGTCTCGGGGTCGGCCGCGGCGTCCACGATCGCGTCGGCGGCCGTCAGGTAGAGCGTCTGGCGCTGGCTGTGGAGGTCCTCGAAGCGGTGGAAGTTGACGGCCAGCGGGCGCTTCCCGGCGCCGCCGTCGGCCTCGACGCGCTGCCACAGCACCTCGGCCGGCGCATCGAGGAACAGGACGCGGGCCTGCTGGCGGACGAGTGCGCGCGTGCCGGGACGCGACAGCGCACCGCCGCCCGGTGCGATCACGCCGTGCTCACCCGCCTCAATCAGCTCGCGGATCACCTGCTCCTCGAGCTCGCGGAAGCGCTCCTCCCCGTCGGCGAACAGGTCGGGGATCGAGCGCGACGTGCGCCGCTCGAGCTCGCGGTCGACGTCGCAGAAGGCGCCGCCGCGGAGCTCGGCGAGGCGCGTGCCGACCGTCGTCTTGCCGGCGCCCATGAAGCCGACGAGGACGTCGGGGCGGGCGCTCACGGCGCCTCGGGCGACCAGGGGATGCGGGCCAGATAGTGGCGGTGCGCCGCGACGAAGTCCTCGATCGCGTCGCCCCCGAACTTCTCCTTGGCGGCGCGCGCGAGCTCGAAGGCGACGACGGCCTCGGCCACCACGGCCGCCGCCCAGATCGCGGTCGTGTCGGAGCGCTCGACG
>JBJTJS010000377.1:0-3123 GCA_046096085.1 bacterium | reverse complement strand
ATGTCACGCTTCGACTGGCAGGACTCCGACGTCTTCGTGGTGGCCTCGAGTGCCCTGGGCCCGCTGCGGCGCGTCTTCGTCGGCGACCTCACCCATCGACTCCTGCGGTCCTGCTCGGTCCCCGCGGTCGTCCTCCCGCGTCGCTCACGGGTCTGAGGCGTCTCGTCAGGGTGAGGGTGGCGTCAAGGGGAGGCTGGCGTCAGGGTGAGTGTCGCGTCCTGCGCCTCCTGGACCGCGGTGTCGCTCCACGGCCACGGGAACTGCTCCCCGGACTGCCACGCCTCCACCTGATCGGCGTAGCCCGGATTGAAGGCGTGGCCGGAGTTGCCGGTGAGATTGACCCACGTGGAGCTGTCGAAGTCCGCGAGGTCCACCACCTGGCGCATGCTGGGGACCCAGTTCACCGCGAAGCCCTCGCTGGGCGTCCATCCGGTGGCGTTCACGATGCCGCTCCCGCCGGCGGTGTCGACGGGCCCGCGGTTGAAGATCGCCTCGATCGGAGCGACGCCCGAGGAGCCGAGGGTGCCGTGCTGGAGGAGCAGGGTGTGCATCGCGCCCCAGCGCCAGCACGTCGGATCGTCACCCTGGAGTTCCACCAGCTCGGCGTAGGCCGCGTCGAGGCTGGCGGTGATCGTCTGGTCGCGGGTCTCGGTGCCAGGGGTGAGCGGATCGTCCCACCATGCATCGTCCGGACGGTCCCACAGGGTTCGGATGACCTCGAAGAACTGGTCGTCGCCGCTCGCGGACGAGATCTCGGTCCCCGTCTTGGCGTCGAACATGCGCGTCAGCAACTGGCTCCAGAACGCGTTGAAGTAGGCGGCGGGGGCGCTGTCGATGCCCTGCTGGTAGTCCCAGCTCGACAGGAGGTCGAGCCCGGCGCGGTTGCCGACGGGCATCTCCTGGATCCGAGGGACGAGGAACGCGGCGTTGGCGTTCCATGCATCCATCTGCAGTGACTGCATGTCGGCCACGGTGAACGGCCGTCCCTCGGCGATCTGCGCGGTGACGAGGTCGACGATGCGCTGGCTTCGTGCGCCGTACGACCAGTCGTCGGTGATGAAGTACGGATAGTCCGGGCCGATGACGGCCTGGTTGGCGGTGACGATCCAGCCGTCGGGCGGGTTGTACGTCCACGGCAGCGAGTCGAACGGGATGCTTCCGGTCCATCCAATGTCGCTCGACCACCCCGGGACCGGCCACTTCCCGTCGTAGCCCGCGCGCACCGGGATGACGCCGGGCAGCTGGTAGCCGATGTTGCCGTCGACGTCGGCGTAGAGGAGGTTCTGCGCAGGCACCTGCAGGACTCGCGCAGCCTCGCGGAAGTCCTCGAAGTCCTGTGCGCTGTTGAGGAGCGAGAAGGCGTCGAACGTCGTCCCGGGCTCCAGTGCGGTCCATCGCAGGGCGATGGCGTAGTCGCCCCCGGGGGCGCCCACATCGTCGTAGCCCGGCGCGGGCACCGGGGCGAGGCTCCCGATGGTCGCGTAGTTGTCACCCGCGTCGACGACGTCAGAGATGATGGGGCCGGAATCGGTGGAACGGATCGCGATGTCGACGGGTTCCCCGCCCGCCACCTCGATCCGCTCGGTGCGCACATCGAGGGGCACGAGCTCGCCGTCCATCTCGTACGAGGCGCCGTCGACCTTGGCCAGCACCAGGTCGGTGACGTCGGGGCCGGTGTTGGTGAATCCCCATGCGAACCGATCGGTGTGCCCGATGAAGACCCCGGGCAGGCCCGCCATGGTCCACCCCGAGACCGCCAGCGGGCACTGCGGTGTCACCGCACGGCAGCGCAGCCCCGCCTGATACCAGATCCCGGGGATGCTCGGCGCCAGGTGCGGGTCGTTGGCGAGGATCGGACTGCCCGTGTCGTTGTAGCGACCCGACACCGCCCTGGTGTTGGAGCCGATGCCCTTCCCGTCGGGGCCGAGCCACGGCTCGAGGAGGTTCGCCGTGGCGAGGACGTTGCGCAGGGTGTCGGCGATTCCGGGCAGGTCCGCGGGGGCAACGCGCATGGCCTCGGCTGCGGAAGCCGCGGCGGGCTCGTAGGTGAGCGTGCCTCCCTCGATGATGGGCCGGTGCCGGTCGTAGGGGTACGGCGGGAACACCTGCTCGGCCTGGCTGACCGACGACGCGGCGGCCAGCACGACGCGGTAGATCTCATCGGTCATGTTGCCGCGCAGGTCCCACGCCAGGGCCTTGAGCCACGCCACGGAGTCGGCCGGGGTCCACGGCTCGACGGCGTACTCGGGGTTGAGCAGGCCGAGGACGGTGTACTCCAGGCTGATGTCCGTCTTCGATCGGCCGCTGAGGTAGGCGTTCACTCCGGCGGCGTACGAATCGAGCATCGTGCGCGAGGTCTCGCTGAGCATCGGGACCTCCTGCTCCGCGATGCGCCGCCAGCCGAGTGTCCGTACGAAGGCATCGGTCGGGACCTGGCTGTCGCCGAACATCTCCGACAGGCGCCCGGCGGTGATGTGGCGGCGCACATCCATCTCCCAGAACCGGTCCTGGGCGTGGACGTAGCCCTGGGCGAACATGAGGTCCGCAACGCTGTCGCCGTAGATCATGGGGATGCCGCGCTCGTCGCGCACCACGTCGACGGGTGCCGCCAGGCCGGCAACCTCGATGATCCCGGAGGTGTCGGGCCAACTGCGCTGAACCGTGTAGCGGACGAACGACACCGCCACGAGGGCCACGAGGAGCACGAGGATCCCGATGATCCCGGCCGTCCAGGCGAGGACATGCCGGCGGCGGGTGGAACTCACCGGGCCAGGCTAGGCAACAGCGCGCATCAGGACCCCGCTTTTCCTAGACTGCGGTGTGCCCACGATGAGATTGCCCGCCATCGCCCTCGCCGCCCTGTCCGCATCCGCGCTGTCGGCGTCCGTGCTGGGCCTCGCGCCCCTTCCCGGGGCGCCCGCCCTCGCCGGGCCCCCTGCCGGCTCTCCCGCCGGGCCTTCTGCCGGGGCCGGCCAGTCCGGCAGCCGGGAGTTCTTCTTCGCGTCGTACGACAGCCCGGTGCGCCCCCGAGGGTCGCAGCCGACGCACTCCGCGGCCTCCGTCGCTCTGCGGTTCGCCCGCCAGGGCGGTATGGGCCCGGCGAGGGCGGGCGCCCCGGGAAGG
>JBJTJS010000376.1:0-2344 GCA_046096085.1 bacterium | reverse complement strand
CCTGCTGCATACCCACCGGAGTTCAAGCGACGTGCGGTTGAACTTGCCCGCCGAGGGGACAAGCCAATCGCGGAGTTGGCGAAGGAACTCGGTATCGCCCAGTCTGGGCTGCGCCGCTGGATGGCCCAGGTGTCGACGAGGGTCATCGGCCCGGCCTGACCTCCGATGAGCGCAAGGAGCTCGCGGAACTGCGCCGCAGGAACCGCGTGCTGGAGATGGAGAACGAGATCCTGAAGCGGGCTGCGGCCTACTTCGCTAAGGAGAACGTGCTCCCAAAATGAGGTTCCGGCTCGTCCGCGAGCTTGCTGCCGAGGGGTTTCCCGTGGCGGTGACGTGCCGGGTGTTGAAGGTGTCGACGTCGGGGTTCTACGAGTGGTGTGGTCGCAGGCCCGCGGCCAGGGACGTCGACGACGCGGTTCTGCTGGACCAGATCATCGACATCCACGCCGCGGCCCGAGCGACCTACGGGTATCGGCGTGTCCACGCTGAGCTGGTCCTGGGCCGTCGGCAGCCGGTGGGGCGACGGCGGGTCGCCCGCCTCATGCGCCTGCACGGGCTGGCGGGCGTCTACCGGAGGCGTTGGCGGCGCCACCAGCGGGCCGAGGCCATCTGGCCTGATCCCGTGCAACGGCAGTTCCACGCCGACCGCCCGGATCGGTTGTGGGTCACCGACATCACCCAGCACCCCACCGACGAGGGCTGGGTCTATCTGGCGGCCGTGCTCGACGTCTTCAGTCGCCGCAGTCGCGCACGCCCTCAACACCAGACCCCGCAAGGTCCTCGGCTGGAAGACACCAGCCGAGGCATTCGACGAGCAGTTACGCTCACTCCAACAACCCGGTGTTGCATCGACCCCTTGAATCCGGTCAATACACGTCATGGCTGTTCGGGCACCGGCTCCGCGAGGCCGGGCTCATCGGATCGATGGGCAAGGTCGCCTGCGCATACGACAACTCGCTGGCTGAGTCCTTCTTCGGCTCCATGCAGATCGAGCTGCTGGACCGGCGGCGCTGGCCCACCCGGACCGAACTGGCGAACGCCATGTTCGAGTGGATCGAAGGCTGGTACAACCCCAGGCGCCGGCACTCCGCCTTGAACCACCTATCACCCATCGAATTCGAAAAACTTCACACCGCCGCCACCGAGGCGGCATGATCACCCAACCGAACCCGTCCGGGAAAGCGCGCTCAGGTCAGGCGAGCATCTACCCGGCAACGACCTACGCGGTCATCAAGACCATCGCGGTGGGCGACGAGCCCTACGACGTTGCTGTTAATGGTGTGGACGACATGGTGTACGTGACGAACTTCGTTTCAGACAGCATGACCGTCATCTCCGGCACTGCTGGGAGCGTGAGTAGAACTCTCCCGGTCGGCAATGGTCCCCGCGGGATTGATGTCAACCAGGCCGACGACACCGTCTACATCGCTCTCTACAACGACGCTTCGGCTAACGACGGTCAGATGCGCCTCATGAAGGGCTCCAATCTCGACGACAGTTCCTTGGTGCAGAGCCTCCAAACCGGCCCCCGCGGCCTTGCTGTCGACCAGACGGACGACACCATCTACATGACGAATCGCGGCTCAGGCGAGCCCGGTAATGGCAACAGACTCTCCGTGATTTTCGGTAGCAACCTAGACGACGCAATCACGGTCGGCACCGGACCGAATGCCGTGGCCGTCGATGACGCCGACGACACGGTCTACGTGGTCAATCAAGGAACGAACAACGTCTCCGTAATTGACGGGCGCACCAACGTCGTCAGTGGGTCGGCTATCAGCGTGGATGACAGCCCCGTGGGAATCGCGGTCGATCAGAACGACGACACGGTCTACGTCACTAACTACCTGGATGACAGCCTCTCGGTTATTCGAGCTTCAACGCGCACCGTCGTGGGCTCGATTGCCGTAGGAGATGGTCCGTATGGTGTCGCAGTCGACTCATTAGACGACACGGTCTACGTCGCAAACAGCGGTTCCGGGAACGTCTCCATCATCAACGGGCGCAGTGCCACTACGGCGGCCCGGGTGGCAACGCTGACCCGCGAGTTGGGACTACCGGTGGCGGCAACGGTGGCGACACCGGGTTCGCGGGAGCCGTCGGGGGCACGCGCGCGACCCCTGGGCAGGGCGGCCAGCCCCTGAACTTCGAACCCACTCCCGGTGGACCCGGTGGCAACGGAGGCGCCCCCGGCGCTCCTGGTGCCTCCGCGACCGATGAGCGTGGCGGCGCGGGCGGTGGAGGCGGGGGAGGATTCGGAGCACCGGGTGGCATGGGCTCGGCGGAGGGTGAGCAGGACTCCTCCTGGGCCGCCATCCCGGGTGCCTATGGCGGTGGCGGTGGC
>JBJTJS010000375.1:0-2321 GCA_046096085.1 bacterium | reverse complement strand
CGTCCATGGACCAGGCGGCGGCTTCCTACGGCCTCCTCGACGGCTACGGCATCGTCGTCGGCAGCCACGTCCACGGGGTCCACTCGGTCGGGGGAGGGGGCGAGTCGAGCGTGGTGACGAGGCCGGTGAGGGGCCGGTGGGTGAGCAGCCAGGGCTCCTCGGCATCGGCGGCCAGCGCCGCCCCCGCCTCGTAGGCGGCGCGCTGCGCCGGCTGGAGCGAGGGGGTGATGGACGTGTCGGAGCCGTTCGAGGAGTCCACGACGACGAGCCGCAGCGAGCGGTCCTCGCGGATCGGCAGGTCCACGGCGTACGAGTCGGAGATCACCGTGGGCGCGACGCCGCCCTGCGGGGCGCACTCGTCGGCGCTCTGCCAGGACGGGTCGAAGAACAGGAACCAGCCGTTGCCGCCCCGGAAGCACTCCTCGTGATTGCCGCGCAGCGCGAGGATGGGAGCGACGGGGAAGAGCGGGGCCATGGGCACGATCGCGTCGGCCAGCCAGCTGTAGTCGGTGTCGGTGAACGGCAGCCCGGGGATCGGTCCGGGGCTGTTCGCGCAGAGGTCGGCCTGTGCCTCGGGGCAGGTCTCCTCGCGGTAGAAGTAGTCGCCCATGTGCACGATGAGGTCGGGGTCGTCTTCGGCGATGCGCTGGGCGATGCGCGCATAGGGCCAGTCCTGCGCTGACGTGCAGTCCTGGATCCAGGACTCCCAGATGCGGCATCCGGTGTCGCCGACCATCGCCAGGCGGTCGATGCGGGCCGGCATGGATGCCGGGATGGGGAGACCGCCGAAGTCGGCCCACGTCGCGTTGCGCGGCATCCGTGCCTCGCAGGACCGCAGGGCGGTGAAGGCCGGACTGGTGGATTCCGGGATGACGCGGGGCCGCGAGGCGCGCGCCACCTCCTTGCCGCTGGAGGTGCGCGCCACCAGGGGCGGGCAGGCCACGCCCTTCGGCAGGATCGCGCGCGCGATGAGGCCCGAGGGCGCTCTCGACCGGGGGACGACGAGGGAGAAGGCGACGAGGGGCCGAGGGGACAGGGCCGAGCCGGAATGGGCCGCGCCGGGAAGGGCGGGGGCGGCCGCCTGGAGGGCCGGGGCCGCGCCGAGGCTGCCGGCGAGCACGCTGCCGGCGAGCAGGGCGGCCGTGGTGACCGGGCCGAGACGTCTCAACATGCTCACACCCTAGGTTCCGCGGTCGTCCCCTGTGGTGGGATGGGCTGGTGACCGAGGCGATCCTGCTCGTGGGTGGCCAGGGCACGAGGCTGCGGCCTCTGACGATCACGACTCCGAAGCCCCTGCTTCCGGTCGCGGGCGTTCCCGTGACGGTGCACCAGATCGAGCGGGCCCGTGATGCCGGCGTGACCCGCATCGTCCTGGGGACGTCGTACCGGGCGGAGGTCTTCGCCGAGCCGCTCGGCGACGGCCGCGACCTGGGCGTCGACATCGTCTACGCCGTGGAGGAGGAGCCCCTGGGCACCGGCGGCGCGATCCGCCACGCCGCGGCACTGCTGACGTGCGGACCCGCGGACCCGGTGATGGTGCTCAACGGCGATGTGCTGACCGGGGTCGACTACGGGGCGCTCGTCAGCGGTCACGTGGCCTCCGGGGCGGCGCTCACGCTCCACCTCACGCGCGTGGACGATCCGACGGCGTACGGGCTCGTCCCCACCGACGGCGAGGGGAGGGTCCTCGCCTTCCGCGAGAAGCCGCAGACCCCGGAGGAGATCGTCACCGACCAGATCAATGCCGGGTGCTACGTGTTCACCCGGTCGGTCATCGACGAGATCCCGGCGGGCCGCCCCGTGTCGGTCGAGCGCGAGGTGTTCCCCGAACTCCTGGCGCGCGGGGTGCTCGTGCGCGGAGTCGTGGACGATGCGTACTGGCTCGATCTCGGGACCCCGTGGGACTTCGTGCGCGGATCCTGCGATCTCGTGCGCGGGGTCGCGCCGTGGCCCGGCCACGCGGCGTCGGAGCGCCTCGTGCTCGAGGGGGCGCACGAGGACGATGCGGCGCTCGTGGGCGCCGGCACGACCGTCGGGATCGGGGCGCACGTCCTCGGCGACGCGGTGGTCGAGGGGTCCGTGCTGCTCGACGGCTGCACGGTGGAGGCGGGCGCGACGGTGGTGGGCTCTGTGGTGGGCCAGGCAGCCCGGGTATGCGCGGGCGCGAGCGTGGTGGGCTCGGTGATCGGCGACGGCGCGGTCGTGGGCCCCGGCAACGAGCTGCGCCACGGCGCGCGGGTGTGGCCGGGCATCGTCCTGGGCCCCACCTCGGTGCGCTTCTCCTCCGACTAAGGCGTTGAGTGGCGGCTGGTGTCGCGCCG